>JAFALP010000384.1 GCA_019234175.1 Actinomycetota bacterium
CAGTCGATCGCTGAGCAGCTCCAGAACCGGGTCTCGTTCCGGCGTGCGATGAAGCGCGCGCTCGCCTCCGCGATCCGCTCCGGCGCGGCCGGCGTGAAGATCCAGTGCTCGGGCCGCCTCGGCGGCGGCGAGATGAGCCGGCGCGAGACCTACAGCGAGGGCCGCGTCCCGCTGCACACGATCCGTGCCGACATCGACTACGGCTTCGTCGAGGCCAAGACGACGTACGGCCGCATCGGCGTGAAGGTCTGGATCAACAAGGGCGAGATCATGCCGGAGGGCTACGAGGGCATCTCCGCCGGCGATCAGCGGCTCGGCGAGCAGGACACGCGCCGCCGCCGCGGCGGTGCCGTCGAGGGCCTCGGCGCCTCGCGCGAGAGCGGCCGCGGCCGCGGCCCCGACCGCGAGGGCCTCGGCCCCGTGCGTCCCGGCCGCCGTCGTGGCGGAGCGGGCGGCGGCGGCGGCGGCGGCGGTCGCCCCGGCCAGCGCCGCGGCCCCGGTGCGGGTGCGCGCCCGGCCGGCGGCGGGCGTCCTCGCCGCGACAACCAGCAGCAGCAGACGCCGCCTCCCGCGGCGGAGCCGAATGAGCCGAAGACGGATGCGCCGGAAGGCACGGAGGAGAGCTAGGCCATGTTGATGCCGAAGAAGACGAAGTTCCGGAAGGTCCATCGCGGCCGCCGCGCGGGCGAGTCGAAGGGCCAGACCACGGTCCAGTTCGGCGACTACGGCCTGAAGGCGATCGACCGCGGCTGGATCACGAACCGGCAGATCGAGGCCGCTCGTATCGCCATGACGCGCAAGATCAAGCGCGGCGGCAAGGTCTGGATCAACGTCTTCCCCGACAAGTCGTACACGAAGAAGCCGGCCGAGACTCGCATGGGCTCCGGCAAGGGCTCGCCCGAGGGCTGGGTCGCGGTGATCAAGCCGGGCCGTGTCATGTTCGAGCTCGCCGGCGTCCCGGAGCCGCTCGCGAAGGAAGCGCTCCGGCTCGCGGGCCAGAAGCTGTCGGTGAAGTCGAAGATCGTGAAGAGGGAGGCCGATCTCTTTGACTAGGCCGAGCGAGTTGAGAGAGCTGACCGACGACGACCTCGAGCACCGCCTCACCGAGCGGCGCCAGGAGTTGTTCAACCTGCGCTTCCAGTCGGTGACCGGCGCGCTCGAGAACTCGGCGCGGCTGAAGCTGACGAAGCGCGAGATCGCGCGGATCCTCACGGTCATGACCGAGCGTGAGGCTGCGAAAGGGAAGGCATGACCGAAGAGACTGAGAACATCGAGATCGAGGCAGACGAGAGCGTGGCGGCGGAGTCGCAGCCGGCGGAGCCGGCTGAGAACGAGGAGCCGACGGCGGAAGGGGAGTCGGCCGCTGCCGCAGCCGACGATTCGGACACTGAGGCGTCGGCGGGCCTCACGCCTGAATCTCCGGCTGAGGAAGCCGCGGAGCCTCCGGCCCAGTCCGAGCCGAAGAAGAAGGGCAAGCGGCTTCCGCGTTCGGAGCGCCCCAAGAAGGGGCGCCGCGTCCACACGCCCGCGGCCGAGCGCAAGCCCATCGTCCGGCTGCCGAAGCCGGAGCACGAGCGCGGCCGCACGCAGGAGCGGCGCGGCGTCGTCGTCTCCAGCGCGATGGACAAGACGATCGTCGTGAAGGTGGACGTCATCAAGTCCCATCCGAGGTACAAGAAGGTCGTCCGCCACTCGGTGAAGTTCCATGCGCACGACGAGCAGAACTCCGCCAACGTCGGCGACGTCGTCCGCATCGTGGAGACGCGGCCGCTGTCGGCCACGAAGCGCTGGCGGCTCGCCGAGATCGTCGAGGCCGCGAAATGATCCAGCAGGAATCCCGCCTCAAGGTGGCCGACAACACCGGCGCCCGCGAGCTCCTCTGCATCCGCGTGATGGGCGGCCACCACCGCCGCTACGCGCGCGTGGGCGACATCATCGTCGGTACCGTGAAGACCGCGACGCCGCAGGGCGCCGTGAAGAAGGGCGAGGTCGTGCGCGCGGTCGTCGTGCGCACGCGCAAGCCCTTCGGCCGCGTCGACGGCACCACGATCGCGTTCGACGAGAACGCGGCGGTGATCATCGACGCGCAGCGCAACCCGCGCGGGACACGCATCTTCGGCCCGGTCGCGCGCGAGCTGCGCGAGAAGAACTTCATGAAGATCGTTTCGCTCGCCCCGGAGGTGCTGTGATGAGCCAGACAATGAAGATCCGCCAGGGCGACGTCGTCCATGTGATCCGCGGCAAGGATCGCGGCAAGGAAGGCCGCGTGCTCGAGGCGCTGCCGAAAGAGGGCCGCGTCATCGTCGAGAACATCAACATGGTGAAGCGGCACCAGCGCCCGCGTCCGATCCAGAACGCGAGCCGCATGGGCGGCCAGCAGATCATCCCCGGCGGGATCGTCGAGAAGGCGGCGGCGCTGCCCGTCTCCAACGTGATGATCGTCTGCCCGACATGCAAGAAGCCGACCCGCATCGGCACGGTCGTGAAGCAGGTCAAGGACAAGACCGTCCGCGTGCGCGTCTGCAAGCACCCCGACTGCACGCAGGAGCTGGACAAGTGAGCGCGACCGCGACCGACACGTATACGCCCCGCCTGAAGGAGCGCTACGAGAGCGAGGTCCGCGCGCAGCTCAAGGAAGAGCTCGGGCTGGACTCGGTGATGCAGGTGCCGCGCCTCCAGAAGATCACGCTCAACATGGGCGTCGGCGACGCGAAGACGGACGCGAAGCTGCTCGACTCCGCCGTCGAGGAGCTGACGACCATCGCCGGCCAGCGTGCGCAGATCCGCCGTGCGCGCAAGTCGATCGCGCAGTTCAAGGTGCGGGAGGGCATGCCGGTGGGCGCGAAGGTGACCCTGCGCGGCGCGCGCATGTATGAGTTCCTCGACCGGCTGATCTCGATCGCGCTCCCGCGCATCCGCGACTTCCGCGGACTGAACCCGGGCTCGTTCGACGGGCGCGGCAACTACTCGCTGGGCGTGCGCGAGCAGATCATCTTCCCGGAGATCAACTACGACGACATTCAGACGGTCCGCGGGCTGGACGTGACCATCACGACGAGCGCCCAGACGGACGACCACGCCCGTGCGCTGCTGCAGGCTCTCGGCCTGCCCTTCGGCGACGGCAGGAGGGAGCAGTAGTGGCCAAGAAGAGCCTGATCGTCAAGCAGAGCCGCCCGCAGAAGTTCAAGGTGCGCGCCTACTCGCGGTGCAACCGCTGCGGCCGCCCGCGCGCGGTCTTCCGCAAGTTCGGCCTCTGCCGCATCTGCCTTCGCGAGCTCGCACATCAGGGCTCCATCCCCGGCATGACGAAATCGAGCTGGTGACCCGATGCTGACCGATCCCATCGCAGACATGCTCACGCGCATCCGGAACGCCAACAAGGCGCTCCAGGACAAGGCCGTCATGCCGAGCTCGCGCATGAAGGTGGACATCGCGCGCCTCCTGAAGGAGGAGGGCTACATCCGCGACTATCACGTGGAGAAGGGCGAGTCCTTCGATACCCTGGTCATCGATCTGAAGTTCGGCCGCAACCGCGAGCGGGTCATCTCCGGC
>JAFALP010000437.1 GCA_019234175.1 Actinomycetota bacterium
TAGGGGCGGTCCGCGAGCTCCTGCGCCGAGGTTCCTTCGAGGTACGGCTCGACGAGGATCACGTCCTGCACGTCGGCGAAGGGCTCGCGGGGAAACGGCCGGACGGTCGAGAGATACGCGACCCCGACGGCGAGGTCGGCTGTCGCCTCCAGCGTCTGCCCCAGCGCCGGTCCGACCGCGACCACGAGCGGCGTGCCCGGACGGAGGACGACGAGGCCGTCGCCCTCGACGGGAAACGGGTTCTCCTCCTCGGACATGCGGATGTAGACGCGGTCGTCGGTCTCGAGCGCGCGCGTGAAGAACCGCTCCAGCTCGTCCGGATGGCCGGGCACGTGGATGGTCCAGCCCGGGAGCGCCGCCACGATCGCGACGTCCTCCGGCGCCTGGTGCGTTCGACCGGAGCGGGCGGCGTCGTACGACGCGCCGGTGCTCACGAGCACCGCACCCACGTCCTGATGGCCGAGGTCGAGCTTCAGCTGTTCGTAGGGCCGCTCGACGAGGAACGGCGTGTACGAGTGCGCAACCGGCCGCATGCCTTCGAGCGCGAGGCCGGCGGCGACGGAGATCATCAGCTGCTCTCGGATGCCGACGTTGAAGTGACGAGGATGTCGAGGCAGCTCGGCGACGCCGATCTCCGCCGTGACGAGTGCGACGCGCTCGTCGTCCTCGAGCGCCTGTGCGGCGAGCTCGTAGAAGCGGCCGCGCATCGTCATTCCACGATCTCCGCGACGACGACATGCGGTCTCTCGCCGGTCGCATCGGCGAACGCGCGTGCGATCGCGTCGTGGTCGCGGCCGTCGCAGACCGTGGCCGTCCAGCCTTCGAGCGCGAACCGTGCCTCGACGCCGCCCGGCCAGTGATACGTCGACGACCTGTTGTCGATGACGACGGCGGTGAGCGACGCGAGGCCGATGCGGCCGGCGTACTGCACCGCCTCCCAGTTCGATCCTTCGTCGAGCTCGGCGTCGCCGACGAGGCAGACGACGCGGCGGCCGGCGAGCGCCGAGCCGACGGCGATCGGCAGGCCGTGTCCGAGCGACCCGCTGCCGATGCCGGCGGCCGGCACGAGCGTGCGGTCGGGGTGGTAGCCGAGTATCGAGTCGAAGGATCCGAACCCGTCCAGCGCGTCCGCCGGAATGAGGCCCTTCGCCGCGAGGACGGCGTAGAACGCCGCCGGCCCGTGGCCCTTCGAGAGCATGAAGCGGTCGTCCGGCCCGAGGACGCGGTCGAAGAGCACCCGGAGGACGTCGAGCGTCGAGTACGAGCTCCGGTCGTGCTTCTCGTCCCCCGTCAGGCGCGTGAGCGCGGCCGTGACGTCGTCGTGCGCGAGCATGCGCTCAGGGTAGAAGTTCAACTAATGTTTAAGTCAAATGACCATCGGCGAGCTCTCACGGCGTTCCGGCGTCTCGCAGTCCGCGCTGCGGTTCTACGAGCGTCAAGGGCTCATCTCCGCGGAGCGGACCGACGGGAACCAGCGGCGCTATCACGGAACGACGCTGCGCAAGGTCGCGGTCATCCAGGCCGGCAAGGCGGCGGGCATCCCGCTGGAACGAATCCGCGAGGCGTTCGACGCACTGCCGACCGACCGGCCGCCGACGAAGCGGGACTGGGCGCGGCTGTCGCGCTCGTGGGCGGACGAGCTCGACGAGCGCATCGCGATGCTGCAGTCGATCCGCGGCCGGCTGACGACGTGCATCGGGTGCGGCTGCCTGTCGCTGAAGACGTGCGCGTTGCTCAATCCCGGCGACGAGGCGGCTCACCTCGGCGGCGGCGCGCACTATTTGCGTAGGGTGTCGCCCCGTGGACGACACCCTGGAACGCGAGCTCTCTGAGTTCATCGCCATCCCGAGCGTGAGCGCGGAGCCCGCGCACCGCGAGGACGTGAAGCAGGCCGGCGAGTGGGTCTGCGACTTCATCCGCACGAAGTGCGGCGGCACGGCGACGCTGACGCCGTTCGGCGAGAAGGAGCTGGCGCTGGGCGAGATCCCCGCGTCGAGCGACGCCGAGAGCGCGCCGACGGTGCTCGTCTACAACCACTTCGACGTGCAGCCGCCCGCGCCGCTCGACCTCTGGGAGAGCGACCCGTTCGAGCTGACGATCCGCGACGAGTGGGCGTACGCGCGCGGAGTCACGGACGACAAGGGCCAGCTGTACATCATGCTCAAGGCCGCGCAGAAGCTCGTGGAGGCGAACGCGCTCCCTGTGAACCTTCGCTTCGCGTGCGACGGCGAGGAGGAGATCGGCGGGCACACCATCGTCGACTGGCTCGCGATCGACGACGTCGGCGCGGATGCCGGGGTCATCTTCGACGGCGGGATGCTGCGCACCGACGTTCCCGCGTTCGACCTCGCGACCCGCGGTCTCATCGCCTTCGACGTCACCGTGCGCACGGGCGCGCGCGATCTCCACTCCGGCATGTACGGCGGCGCGGCGCTGAACGCGATCCACGTGCTCATGCGCTGCTTCCAGGCGGTGCTCGCCGGCCCCGACGGCCGCCTGCCGGCGCCGCTGCGCGCGGGGATCACGCCGCCGACGCAGGCCGAGCTCGACCAGTGGGCGACGCTGCAGCCCGGCGCCGAGGAGCTGGCGGGCCAGGGAGCGCGTCCGCTCGACGCGAAGGCGGCGGATGAGTTCTACGTGCGCACGTGGGCGGAGCCGTCCGCGGACGTGAACGGCATCCTGGGCGGCAAGCCTGGTGTGCGCAACACGACGCTGTCGGTGTTCGCGTCCGGCGAGTTCACGATCCGGCTCGCACCGGGGCAGCGTGTGGACGTGATCGGCCCGGCGGCGGAGAAGCTCGTCCGCGCCGCCGCGCCCGAGGGCGCCGATCTGGACATCAAGTGGGCGGGAGCCGACCCGGGCCTCGTCCGCGCGGACTCGCCGGTCATCCAGCTCGGCGTGCAGGCGTTCGAGGACGTGCTGGGCGTGAAGCCGCTCCTCGTCCGCACCGGCGGCACGCTCCCGATCATGCCCGCGCTCGAGCAGAAGGGGATCCCGACGATCGTCACCGGCTTCGGCCTGCCCGAGTCGAACGTGCACTCGCCGAACGAGCGCTTCCTCGTCCGCTACTTCGAGCAGGGCATCGACACGGCAGCGCAGCTCTTCACGCGGCTCGGCGAGCTCCGGACC
>JAFALP010000014.1 GCA_019234175.1 Actinomycetota bacterium
TTCCAATCCGTTCGCCAGCCCGTTCCAGCCCGGATCCTCCGGGGCGTCGTCCTCGTCGTCGGGCTCCGGGTCGCTCTCGTCGTCGGTCGCGTCGGCGGTCGAGCCTTCCGTCGTCGACATCGACACCCGGCTCGGCTACCAGCGTGCGGCCGCCGCCGGCACGGGCATGGTGCTCACCTCCAACGGGGAGGTGCTGACGAACAACCACGTCATCCGCGGCGCCACGACGATCAAGGTGATCGTCCCGTCCACGCACAAGACGTACGCCGCGACCGTGGTCGGGTACGACGTCACCGACGACGTCTCCGTCCTCCAGCTCCAGCACGCGTCCGGGCTCGCCACCGTCTCGCTCGGGAGCTCGTCCGCGCTGAAGGTCGGACAGGCGGTGACCGCGATCGGGAACGCCGGCGGCACCGGCGTCCTCACGAGCGCGCCCGGATCGATCACCGCGCTGGGTCAGAACATCACCGTCAGCGACGACCAGGGCGGCACCGAGTCGCTCGCCGGCCTCGTCGAGACGAATGCGAACCTGCAGCCGGGCGACTCCGGCGGCCCGCTCGTCAGCAGCACCGGAAAGGTGATCGGCATGGACACCGCCGCGTCCGCGGGCTTCAGCTACGTCAACTCGACCACGCAGGGATATGCGATCCCGATCGACAAGGCGCTCACGCTCGCGAAGCAGATCCTCGCGAAGACCGCCTCCGCGACCGTGCACATCGGCGGCACTGCGTTCCTCGGCGTCTCCGTCGAGCCGGCCGGGTACTTCGACACGAACGGCGTCGTCGTCGCCGGCGTCGTCGCGAACACGCCGGTCGCGAACGCGGGCATCACGCAGGGCGACGTCATCACCGCCGTCGACGGGACGTCCGTCTCGTCCTCGAGCGACCTCGTGAACGTCCTTCTCGGCCATCACCCGGGCGACAAGATCACGATCGCCTGGACGGACCAGTCCGGGAACGCGCAGAGCGCGACGATCACGCTCGCGAGCGGCCCACCGCAGTAGAAAAGGGAGACCGGGGCAGGCAAAGGCTGCGGCTCCCCTGCCACTTCCCCGGACCCCCGCCGAGAGCCTACCGGCCTTTACGTTTCGTCGCGCATCTCGTCGAGCGCGGCCCGGCCGTGCTCGTGGATCGCGCGGCGGCGGTCGTCCGGCTCGAGCGAGACGGACTCCGGTTCCGGCTCCGGCGACGGCGCTTCCCGCGCCTGGGCGAGCTTGGAGCGGAGCTCCTCGGCAGGGTCGTGCTCGAGCACCGGCGCCTCCGCGGGCCGGTGCGTGGCCGCCCGGTAGGCGGCGAGCCCGCCGGCGACCCAGGCCAACAGCCGTCGCACGTGGCCGATGCTACAGTGGGCGCCGCTTCCTGCCCCGTCATCGCGCCGTTCTTCCCGAGCGGCGCCCGCAGTCGGGGCCGATTCAGACCATGGGAAGGAGACGATCGGGACGTTGACGATGTACGAAATCTTGCTGCTGCTCGACCCTGAGCAGGCCGAAGCCCATCAGGAGGAGCTGATCGCGCGCGTGCGCGGGCTCGTCGAGGGCGGCGGCGGCACCTGGCGCAGCCACGACGCGTGGGGCCGCCGGCGGCTCGCCTATCCGATTGCGAAGAAGAACGAGGGCGTCTACCACCTCGTCGTCTTCGAGAGCACGCCCGAGGTGCTGGACGAGGTCGTCCGCGTCCTCAAGATCGACGACGTCGTCCTCCGCGAGATGGCGACGCGGCACATCGAGGGCTCGCGCACGAGCGCGCCGCGCGAGGAGGCGCCGCCCGCACCGGCTGCCGTCCCGGCCCCCGAGTACGCTGAAGCGAACACACGTTCGGACGAGGAGTAGGAGGAGCACCATGGCGAACATCAACCGCGTCGTACTCGTCGGCAACCTCACGAAGGACCCCGAGCTCCGGCACACCCCCAGCGGCACGGCCGTCTGCCAGCTGCGCATCGCCGTGAACAGCCGCCGCCGCGACGAGACCGGCAACTGGGTGGACAAGCCGAACTACTTCGACGTCTCCATCTTCGGCAACCAGGCCGAGTCGAGCGCCCAGTACCTGAGCAAGGGCCGCCCCGTCGGCATCGACGGCCGGCTCGACTGGCGCGAGTGGGACGCGCAGGACGGCTCCAAGCGGCAGGCCGTGCAGATCATCGCCGAGAGCGTCCAGTTCCTCGGCGGGCGCGGCGACGCGCCCGAGGGCAACCAGTTCGTCCCGGCGGGGGCGGCGACCGAGACGGCCGCCGACTTCCCGGCGACGGCCGACGACGACATCCCCTTCTAGGAGCACTTGTGGCGAGAGAGAGAACCCAGCAGCAGAGCCGCAAGC
>JAFALP010000082.1 GCA_019234175.1 Actinomycetota bacterium
CGAGCCACCCCACCGCGGACGCGACGATCGCCGCCGAGACGGCGCGCGTTCTCGAGCCGGCGGCGGCGGCAACGAACAGGCCGCCGAGCCCGAGCGCGAGCAGCGCGAAGCCGATGATCCCGGTCTCGCTGAGGGCGTCGAGCTCGAGCGAATGGGAGCGCGCGGGGCTGCGCTGGATGCTCGCCTTCTGCAGGTACAACACTCCGAAGCCCCGCGCCCCGATGCCTGCGATCGGATGCGCGCGGAACGCGTCGAACGCGACGCGCCACATGTCGTAGCGATCCGAACCGAGCGTCTCGAAGTGACTGGAGCCCGTCTCCGACGCGGGCGGCCACTTGAACGCGTGCCACTTCGCCGCGACATAGGACTCGGGATGGCGCACGTGCAGCGCGATCGCCGCGGCACCCCCGGCCGCCCCTGCGGCGACGAGGACGGCGACCGCGATCGCGGCAAGGCGGCGGACGCGAGGCGCCACGACGATCGTGCGATCGGCCGCCGCGTACGCGAGGCCGACTCCGACCGCCTCCGCGGCAACGAGCAGCCACGACCTGCCTGCATGCCTGGCCGCCGCCGCTGCCCCCGCTTCCACGGCTCGGTACGGCGCGGTCACGGGCCGATACGCCGCCGCACCGATCGCCGCCGCGAGCACCGCCGGCACGAGGAGGCGCAGGCGCTCGCGCGACACCGCGAACAGAAGGATTCCCCCGGCGGCGAGCCCGACGCCGGCGGCCTTGCTCTGCGTCGCGATCCACCCCGCGATGCACACCCCTGCGCATGCGAACAGCACCGCGCGCGCCGCGACCGGCAGTCGCCGCGAGGCGGCGAGCGCCACGGCCGGCCAGAACGCGAGGGCGAATGCCGCTGCTTGCCCGTTCGCGTAGCCGATCGGGGCCGACAGGCGGCCGCCGTCGTACAGGTTCTCCGGATGGGCGCCGAGCGCGAGCTCGATCGCGGTCGCGACGCCGAGCGCACCGGCGGCGGCGACGACGAGGGCCGCTGCGATCGTTCGGCCGTCCTCGGTCCGCAGGGAAACGGCGACGATCAGCGCGGCGAGGACGTAGAAGAGGACGAGCAGCGCCTCGTCGCGGGCGAGCGACGGCACCGGCGACCAGCGGAGGGACAGCGCATCCCAGCCCGCGAGCCCGAAGAGCCCGGTGAGGCCGATGACGGCCGCCCGCGGAGGAGCGGCCGCTGCGCCCGAGATCAGGACGGCCGCCAGCGCGAGCCCGACGAGCGACTCCCATCCGAGCCACGCGCCCGAGAGGATGCTTCCGCCCGCCCAGGCGAGGGCGGCGGTGACGGCGACGACGAGGGCGACCGGAAGGCCCTCGAGGGCAACGAGCGCGTGGGCGTGCGCGCGGCCGGCGGCTTCCGCCTTCGTGGACGTATCCGGGATCACCTCTCCCGCGTTATCTCCCCGAATCCGGGCCTCGAAGCACGGTTGGAGCACGAAAGGAGAGCACCATGCGTGGGGGGAAGTTCACGTTCGCCGCGGCCGTGACGGCGGCGGCAATCGCTGCAGCGCCGGCGGCCGCCCAGTCGCCGCCCCAGACCGCCCGCAGCTTCGCGAACGGGCACACGTCTCAATCGGCATCGACCTTGCGGAAGACGCTCGCGAACCCGACCGTCCAGGGGTACCAGAGCCCGACGACCGGTGTCGCCATGCAGCAGCACGCGACCAAGACGGCGCAGGGAGTGCTCCCGGCGTCAGCCTCGTCTCACGGCACGCTGCCGTTCACGGGGCTCGATCTCGGGCTCTTCGCCGGCATCGGCATTGCACTCATCGGTGGCGGCTTGCTCATGAGGAAGCTCGGTCGCGACCGGAACTGAGCCGAAGACGAAGGTTCGTTAGTGTCCCGCTCCGTGGGGGAGTCGACATGGTCGATCCCGCTCGCCGACGTCGACGTCGACGAGCGCGTCGAGCACGCCGTGCACGAGGCCGTCGTCTCCGGCTGGTGGAGCATGGGCCCACGGGTCGCCGACTTCGAGCGGGCCTTCGCGGACTTCGTCGGAACGCGGCACGCGTTCGCCGTCGGAAGCGGGACGGCTGCGCTGCACCTGGCATTGCTCTCCATCGGGTGCAGCGCAGGCGACGAGGTCGTCCTCCCGTCGCTCAACTTCGTCGCCGCCGCCAATTGCATCGCGCACACGGGTGCGACGCCGGTCTTCTGCGACGTCAAGGGAACGCACGACCTCAACCTCGACCCGGAGGACCTGGAGCGCGCGATCACCCCGCGCACGAAGGCGCTCCTCGTCCTCCACTACGCCGGCTACCCGTGCGACCTCGGCGCCGTGCTCGAGCTCGCCGAGCGCCACGGGCTCGACGTCATCGAGGACGCGGCGCACGCGCCTGGGGCGGAGTGGAACGGACGGAGGTGCGGGGCCGTCGGGCGGGTCGGCTGCTTCAGCTTCTTCTCCAACAAGAACCTCGCGGTGGGCGAGGGCGGCATGGTCGTGACCGACGACGACGAGGTCGCGGAGACGATCCGGCTGCTCCGCTCGCACGGCATGACGTCGCTCACGTGGGATCGGCATCGCGGCCACGCCTCGAGCTACGACGTCGTCGCAACCGGGTTCAACTACCGCTTCGACGAGCTCAGGGCGGCGATCGGCCTCGTCGAGCTCGAACGCCTGCTCGAGCGGAACGCGAAGCGGCGCGCGCTTGCGGACGCGTATCGCGACGCGCTCGCTGCGATCGACGGCGTCGTCGTCCCCTTCGAAGGCGCGCAGAGCTCGGCCTACCACATCCAGGTGGCGCTGCTCCCTCCCGGCGTCGAGCGCGATGCGGTTCGTGCCGAGCTCGCCGCGCGCCGGATCCAGACGAGCTTCCACTATCCGCCCATCCACGGCTTCACGCGCTACCGTGCCGCGTCATCCCGTCCGCTGCCGCAGACGGACGAGGCGGCGGAGCGGCTCGTCACCCTTCCGCTCTATCCGCACATGCGTGTCGAGCAGGTGAACGAGGTCGTGGACGCGCTCGCGGACGTGCTCGCGGCCCAGCACGTCTCCGCTCCCGGGTGATGAAGGTCCTCGTCACCGGCGGCGCCGGGTATCTCGGCTCCGTCCTCGCGGCGCAGCTCCTGGCCGAGGGCCACGAGGTCCGCGTGCTCGACTCGCTCATGCACGGAGGCGAGCCGTTGCTGTCCCTCTATCCGTACGAGGGCTTCGAGTTCGTGCGCGCCGACGTCAGGTCGGCGGACGCGGTCGATCGCGCGCTCGAGGGGCGCGACGTCGTCGTCCACCTCGCCGCGATCGTCGGCGACCCGGCGTGCAAGCGCGAGCCGGATCTCGCCCGCGCCGTCAACCTCGAGGGCTCGCGGACCCTGTTCGACCGCGCACGCGGCCGCGTCGACCGCTTCGTCGTCGCGTCCACGTGCAGCAATTACGGGCGCATGGGCGATCCGAGCGACTACGTCGACGAGGAGTCCCCGCTGAGCCCGCTCTCGCTGTACGCCGAGACGAAGGTCGAGCTCGAGCTCGATCTGCTCGGCCGAAACGGGGACGGGCCTGCGGTGACCGTGCTGCGCTTCGCGACGCTGTACGGGCTCTCGCCGCGGATGCGACTCGACCTCACCGTGAACGAGTTCACCGTCGAGCTCGCCTCGACGAAGGCACTCCAGGTCTACGGCGAGCAGTTCTGGCGGCCGTACATCCACGTCGCCGACGCGGCGAGGGCGGTGCGCGCCGTGCTCGACGCCCCGCGTGAGACGGTCGCCGGCGAGGTCTTCAACGCGGGGACGTCGGAGGAGAACTACACGAAGGCGAACCTCATCGACCTTCTCGTCGCGCGCATGGACGACGACGTGACGATCGACCGCGTCGAGGTGATCGAGGACCCGCGCGACTACCGCGTCTCGTTCGGCAAGATCGAGCGCACGCTCGGCTTCCGCGGCCTGCGCACCGTCCCGGACGGCATGGACGAGATCCTCGACGCCGCGCGCGCGGGGCTGTTCGACGACCGTGCGGCGTCGAAGTACCGGAACTAACGGCGCAGCGCGCGCGCCCAGCCGACGGCCATTCCGGCGCCGTAGGCGACGTGGAAGACCGGGAACGCGCCGACGGTGCGCGGCAGCAACCCGAACGGCTCGCCCCTCCGCCGGAGCACCTCGACGCCGGCCGCCGCCGCCGCGGTGGCGTAGACGGCGCTCTCCGCCGCGAGCAGCCGCCGCGCAGCCCGGGAGAACGGCGCGGCGCCGGCGAGCGCGGCGAGCGAGCCGACGAGCGCGATCGGCGCCAGGCTGCGCGCCGTCGCAACGTGGCGGTGCTTGAGCATGACCGGCACCTTCCAGAGCCCGTACTCGTAGTACTGCCGGAACAGGGGTCTGTAGCTTGCCCGCGGCGTGTAGCGGGCGGTGATCGCCGGGTCGAAGACGATGCGGCCGCCGGAAAGCCGGATGCGGATGTTGAGCTCGTCGTCCTGGTTGCGCACGAGCTCCTCGTCGAAGACGCCGGCGCGCTCGAACGCGACGGGACGGAACGCCCCGCAGTACACGGTGTCCGTCTCGACGCGGCCGTTCGCAGCGGCGTCGCGCGTCCAGTTGACGCCGCCGAAGGGGCTGTCGAGCGCCGCCGCGATCGCCCGCTGCGTCGGCGTCCGCCCCTCGGCGCGGAAGATCCCTCCGACGTTCCACGCGCCCGTCTCGTCGGCCGCCTCGGCGCAGCGCCGGAGATAGTCCGGCGGATAGCGCGAGTGGCAGTCGACGCGCACGATGAGGTCGGCGTCCGCCCGGCGAATGCACTCGTTCAGGCCCGCCGAGACGATGCGCTTCGGGTTGTCGAGGACGGTGACGGAGATCCCGTGCCGCTCCGCCGCTTCGCGCGCGACCCCGGCCGAACCGTCGTTCGAGTCGCCGTCTGCGATGAGCACGTCGACGTCGCCCTCGAAGTCCTGCGCGGCGAGGTCGGCGACGACGTCCGCGATCGTCTCCGCCTCGTTCCGCATCGCCGCGACGACGGTGATGCGCCGGACGCCCGTCACGCGGGGATGAGGCCTTCGCGCACGAGCAGGTGGCGGTCCTTCTCCCAGGAAACCGCCGCCTCGTAGTCCTCGTGGCGGCCGAGATCGAGCCAGAACCCCGTGTACGGGTACGCACCGACCGGCTCGCCCGCGGCGAGCAGCGCGAGCACGAGGTCCGGGATGTCGAAGGGCCTGTCACGCGGCACGTACTCGATCGCGCGCGGATCGAGGACGTAGATGCCCATGCTCACGTTCAGGCGCTCCGTCGGCTTCTCTTCGAAGCCGACGATCCTGCTGTCGCCGGGCTTCCGGGCCTCGACGTGCAGGACGCCGTAGTCGATCTTCGAGGTGCGCTCGTGCGTCGCGATGGTGAAGACGTTGCCGTTGCGCACGTGGGTCTCGACGAGGTCGCGGTAGTCGACGGTGGTGAGGATGTCGCCGTTCATCGCGAGGAACGTCTCGTCGAGGCCCGGCACGAGGGTCAACGGGCCGGCGGTCCCGAGCGGCGTCTCCTCGTGGACGTAGTCGAGCCGAACGTCAGGGATCGGCGACGCGTCGCAAACCGCGCGGATGAGGTGCGCGAGATAGCCCACGCAGAGCGTGATCTCGTCGAAGCCGTTCTCGCCGAGCTGGCGGAGGATGAGGTCGAGGATCGACCGCTCGCCGATCGGCACGAGGGGCTTCGGGAGGACTTGCGTGAACGGCGCAAGCCGGGTCCCGCGCCCACCCGCGAAGATCACGGCCCGCATCGACTCTGCTGTGCCCGCAAATGGGCATCAGGAAACGATCTCCAGGCTCGCGGCGGGCTCGAGGTGCGCCTCCGGCATCGGCAGCGCTGCGAGCGGACGCCGGAAGGCGATCGTGCCGAGCGTGGGATCGACGTCCACCTCGCGCCGGAGCGCGACGGCGAGGATCGTCCACGCGAGGATCCACAGGTCGGCGGCGAAGGTCCGTCCCGTGGCGTACAGCGCGTCGATCGCGAGCTTGCGCGGCAGGAGCTCGTCGAGGTACTGCGCCATCCGGTCGTCCGCGTCGAGCAGCTTCGACTCGTCCGCGTAGGCGAGCTGGCAGAGCCCCGTGATCCCGGGCGTCTGCGTCAGCACCGTGGCGAACTCCTCGCGGCGGAGCGCGACGATGGAGGGATCCTCCGGCCGCGGGCCGACGAGCGACATCTCGCCCCTGACGACGTTCCAGAGCTGAGGAAGCTCGTCCAGCTTCGTGCGCGCGAGCAGGCCGCCGATCCGCGTGAAGCGCGCGTCGTTCGCGACGGTGAGCGGCAGGCCCTTGGCGTCGGCCCGCATCTTCCGGAACTTCAACATGTCGAACTCGCGGCCTTCCTTGCCGACGCGCCGGCACCGGTAGAGCACCGGGCCCGGGCTGTCGAGGGCGACCGCCGCCGCCAGCACGGCGAAGAGAGGAAGGAACGCGGCGAGGAGCACGAGCGCCGCAACCACGTCGAATACCCGCTTGCACCACCTGTCGAGCGCCCCCGCCCCGATACCCCCGGTCCACACATCCGGCGTCCCGTCGCCGACCGGCTCCAGGTCGCATGCCCGAGTTTCCACCGCATTCTCCTTTCGTGCCCCGACGAAGTACGCGGAGAAAACGGTGGTTGTATGGTTTTAGATACGTATACGTACAACTTACAACGCGTGCTAGATGGGACCACGGCTACGCTCTGTAAGCAATACGACTCCGACTTACAACGGAGGAACAACGCAGTCGGTTCCGCGTGCGACTCGGGTCGAAAAGGAGGCGCGCCTGCCGACGCACGATCGAGCTCGGCCCTCGCGCGCACGGCAGGCGGGTCTTCTGGCGGCGAGGCGTACGATCGAGCCGGTCAAGCCCTCGCGCGCAAGTCCGCCACCTCCACAACGGCCTCGCTCGGGCGCCGGATACGGGACGTCGCGAGGACGAATCGCGCCGCCCCGACGATCTTCGCGAGCTCGCGGTCGTCCTTCGCCCGGAGGGCGGCGTGGAGCAGTTGCGCCTCCGGGGTGAGCCGGGGCGACGGCGCCCGCTCCCCGAGGAAGCGGTCGACCGCCTCGCGCAGGCCGGCCTGGTAGCGATGCCGCATCCGCGCGCCGGGGAGGCCCGCCGATCCCTGTGCGGGGACGAACGCGTGTGCCGCCGCTCGCAGCATCGGCGCGTCCTCCGCCGAGTCGCCGATCGCGAAGGCGAGCGGCGCGTCGAAGAGCTCGCACAACGCGCGGACGCCGGCGGCCTTGTCCGGGGTCGCGGCGAAGTCGGTCTGGCGGAGCCCGGGCACGACGCGCACGCCGTCGATGCGGACGGCCGCGACGTCGTCCTCGCGAAGGGCGACGTGTCGCCCGGTCGGCTCCCGTCGGTACGCCCGCACCGAGTGCTCGTACGTCGGATCGACGACGACGCCTTCCCGACGGCCGAGGATCGCGCGCGCCCG
>JAFALP010000318.1 GCA_019234175.1 Actinomycetota bacterium
TCGACCGCCGCGTTGAAGCGCGGGTCGCCGTCGAGCCGCTCGTGCCACATCTCCGCGTGCTGGCGGTGGTACGTCTCCTCGCGGTCGATCTTCGCCGCGAGGGGCAGCTCCGACTTGAGCGCGCTGATGCGGATCTCGTCCGCGACCTCGTACAGCCAGCGGCGCGCAATCGTGTGCGCCCAGTCGAGCAGGTGCAGCTGCACGAGCGGTGCGCAGCGGTACTCCTCCGGCGCGCGGTCGAACGCGAGCGCGTCCGCGTCGTCGGTGAGCAGCTGGTACAGGGCGCGCGCGTGCCCGATCTCATTCTGCGCGATCGACGAGAACGCGACGTCCTCCTCGAGGACCGGCGCGATGCCGGTCCACTCGGAGTCGCGCCAGCCGATGACGAGCTCGTCGTCAGCCAGCCCGAGCAGCAGCTGCTCGTTCACGTGCCTCCTTCAACCTCGCCTTGATCGAGTAGCCGTCGACGCGCCGGTACTTCAGGTCGAACTCGTCCGCCCAGTCCTCGACGTCGTGGATCGCGTCGCGCGGAACGAGCCAGAGGCCGATCGACTCGCCCCGCCGGCCGTACTGCTCGCGCGCCCACGCCTCGGCGAACTCCGCGTCGGGCGCGACGACCGAGCCCGCGTGCTCGAACGGCTGGCCCTTCCGCTCCTGGCGGAAGACCTCCCAGATCACGCCGCGAGCACGGTGTCGCGCACCCACCGCTCCTGGTCGAGGAAGCGGCGGCGGAACGAGAGCCGGTCCTCCGTGCGCGGCCCGTGACCGGTGACGACGTGCTTCAGCTCCGCCCAGTCCGGCTCCGTGTACTGCCACACGCCGTCGTCGCCACGGCGCAGGTTCGGGTCGGGCACGGTGAGGCCGAGCTCCCAGATCTGCGGGACGTAGCCCTCGAGGAACTGCTGGCGCGCCTCCTCGTTCCCCTGCGACTTGATGCGCCAGACGTACATGGGGTCGTCCTCTTTCGGGATCGGGTTCCCATGGAACTGCATGAGCGGGCCCCACCAGCGGTTCAGCGCCTCCTGCACCAGCTCGAACTGCTCCGGAGTGCCGGTGACCATCGCGAGGATGACGTCGCGGCCGTGCAGGATGTGGAACGACTCCTCCCAGCAGATCTTCTTCATGATCCGCGCATACGGGGCGTACGAGCACTTGAGCAGCGCCTTCTGGCTGATGATCGCGGCCGCGTCGACGAGCCACGCGATGACGCCGACGTCGCCCCAGGTCTTCGTCGGGTAATGGAAGACGTTGTGGAACTTCGCCTTGCCGTCGACGAGATCGGCCAGGCACTGCTCGCGCGGCTTGCCCAGATCCTCCGCCACGCGGTAGATCAGTTGTGCATGCCCGACCTCGTCCTGCACCTTCGCCGTGAGGGCGAGCTTCCGCTGCAGCGTCGGCGCGCGGAGGATCCATTCCCGCTCGGGGAGGACCCCCATGAGCTCGGAGTTGCCGTGCATCTCGATGAACTTCACGAGCTTGGCCCGGTAGTCGTCCGGCATCCAGTCGGTCGTCTCCACCTGGCCGCCGCCCTGGACGTACTCGAGAAATGCCTGCTCATCCCGCATTTCACACCGCCTTCCGAACGATCGTTAGCCTCCACAGTCTAGATGTCCGAACGGCGTTCCGAGCTAACCCGCACCGCCGCCCGGCTCTTCGCCGAGAAGGGCTACCACGGCACCTCCATCGGCGACCTCGCGCAGGCCCTCGGCGTCCAGAAGGGCTCGCTCTACGCTCACATCGAGTCGAAGGCCGACCTCCTCTGGGAGGTGGCGAACGAGGGCGGCGCGGCCTTCCACGCCGGCCTCGACGCCGTGCCCGAGGAGGGGCCGATCGTCGACCGCATCCGCGACGCGCTGCGGGCGCACCTGCGCGTCGTGGCGGAGCAGCTCGACGTGGCGACGGTCTTCATCCGCGAGTGGCGCTACCTCGAAGGCGAGCGGCGCGACGCGTTCGTCGCCGAGCGGCGGCGCTGCGAGGAGCGGTTCCGCGCGCTCTTCCGGGAAGGCCGCGAGCTCGGGGAGCTCCGCACCGATCTCGACGACGGTACGGCCGCGCTGCTCGCGCTGTCGGCTGCGAACTGGGCGTACACGTGGCTTCGCCCCGGATCGGACACGGACGCGCTCGCCGACCGCTTCACCGCGGTACTCGTCGACGGCATGCGAGGGTACGCGACGCCGTGAAGCGCGCTCTCCTCGTCGTCAACCCGTTCGCCACCAATGTGACGCAGGAGAAGCTGGCGTCGGTGCAGTCGGCGCTGCAGCGCGTCGCGACGCTGGAGGTGGCGCTGACGGAGCGGCCGCGGCACGCGACGGAGATCGTCACCGATGCGATCGGCCGCGACCTCGACGCCGTCGTCGTCTTCTCCGGCGACGGCGGGTTCAACGAGGCGCTGAACGGCCTCACGCGCGACGTGCCCATCGGCTTTCTGCCGGGTGGCGGAACGAGCGTTCTCGCACGCTCGCTCGGCATGCCGCACGACGCGGTGCTCGCAGCGCATCGCCTCGCCGACTCGATCGAGGCCGAGCGCATGCGGCGCATCACCGTCGGCCGCGTCAACGGGCGGCGCTTCGCCTTCGCCGCCGGCCTCGGCCTCGACGCGGAGGCCGTGCGCCGCGTCGACCTGAAGGGCCGCAGCGACGAGGGGAGGCGTCCCGGCGACTTCGCGTTCGCATTCGCCGTCGTCGCCGCGCTCGCCACGAAGCGTGGGCACATGGAGCCCGCGATGGAGGTGAAGGGGATGGGGCGCGCGGCGTTCGCGTTCGTCGCGAACGGAAGCCCGTACACGTATCTGCGCCGGCTGCCGCTGCCCATCGTCCCCTCCGCGCACTTCGAGGACGGGCTCGATCTCGTCGCGCCCATGCGCGTGCGCCGACGCTCGCTCGTGCCGTTCGCCGTGGAGGTGCTCTCTGGGCACTCGGTCGGTCGCAGCAACACGCTGTACGGACACGACCTCGACCGCGTCGAGATCGTCTGCGACGAGCCGACCGCGCTGCAGGCCGACGGCGAGGACCTCGGCAACGTGATCGACGCGGTGTTCGAGGCGGAGCGCGGCGCCGTCTCCGTCTTCGTCTAGTCCACACTGGACTACTCCAAAGTGGAGGAGTAAGATTCGCGCATGCCGGCCGCCGCCTCCGTCGCCTCGCTGACGACCACGGAGGCGGCCGTGCTCGCGCTGCTCGCGATCGAGGGCGAGCAGTCGGCGTACGACCTCGCGAAGGCGGTCGAGCGCGCGATCGGCCACATCTGGTCTCCGGCGCGCAGCGGCCTGTTCGCGACGATGCCGCGCCTCGCCAGGGAGGGCCTCGCCGAGCGGCGAGGGCGCCGCTATCGAATCTCGCGTGCCGGTCGCGCCGCGCTCGACGCGTGGCTGGAGACGGTCGAGCCCGGCGCGCGCGAGACGTTCTTCCTGAAGCTCTTCGTCGGCGGCCTCACCACGCCCGACGTCCTGCGCGAGCACGTGAAGCAGTTCGTCGCCGACACGGAGGCGCGCCGCGACGAGCTCCGTGCGATCGAGCGCACGAACACGAACGCAGGCCACGACTGGTTCCACCGGCGCCTGCTCGACTACGGCATCGCGCGCGCCGAGCTCGAGCTCGAGTGGGCCGGCGGCGTCGCGCGCGCGCTCGCCCGGCGCACGTGATCGCCTGGACGGGGACCTACGTGCTGCCGGCGTCGGCGGCTCCCGTCGCCATGTCGGTGGAGGAGCATGGGAGCACCGCGACCGTGTCGCTCGGTCCGGGTCACAGCGGCGCGACCGACGTCGCGATCGGCGCGAGCGGAACCCGGGTGCGCTTCGTGCTTCCGGGCGGGGTCGAGTTCGACGGCATCGTCCGCCGGCGCGCGCTCATGGGCACGGTTCGGCAGGGTGCGCTGCGGGGGAGGTTCACGCTCCGACGCGGCGTCTCGCGCCTGCTCCCGCTGCTCGGCGTGTACCACGGTCCGCAGGGCGACGTGGCGATCGTGCAGCCCGAGGGCGTGCCGCCCATCCTCGTCGAGCTCCCGTCCGGCGCGACGCACGGGATCGGCCCGTCGCTCACCGTCGGCGCGCGCCTCGGAGACACGCGTGGGAATGGCAGCGTGGTCCCAACCGCGACCGGCTTCACGTGGAAGGGGACGAGCTACAGACGCCTCGCGCTGCGACAGCGGGAGATCCGCGTGGGCGTCGATGCGGCCACACTCACGCTCCCGCCGGGGCGCGGCCCGTTCCCCGCGGTGGTGACGGTGCACGGGTCCGGCGTTGCGACCCGCGACGAGTTCGACGTCTTCACCATGGACCTCGCGCTGCACGGCGTCGCGGTCCTCGCCGACGACAAGCGCGGCACCGGCGAGTCGCAGGGAGCGTATCCCGGCGACGTCGCGACCATCTCGACGCTCTCGGTCCTCGCCGCTGACGCGCGCCGGGAAGTGCGATACCTCGCGTCGCTGCCGCAGATCGACGCGAGACGGATCGGGCTGTGGGGCGACAGCCAGGGAGGGTGGATCGTCCCGCTCGCGGCGTCGCGCAACCCGCTCGTCCACTGGGCGATCCTCAACAGCGGCCCGACGGTCACGGTCGGCGAGAGCGACCTCTGGGCCTCGCTCGCCGGCGCGTCCGAGTCGCCGCCGAGCGGCACACGCGCGAAGATGCTCGCGGAGGTGCGCGCGTCCGGGCCGTCCGGCTTCGACCCGGCGCCGGCGCTCCGTTCGCTCGCCATCCCGGTGCTCTGGATGTACGGCTCCGACGACCGCAACGTGCCGACCGAGCTCTGCGTCGACCGGCTGCGCGCGCTCCAGCCCGGCCACGACTTCAGCTGGTACGTGCTCCCGACCGCGCACACGCCGCTCGTGCTGCCGACCGGCCTGCTTTCGAGCCTGCCGCGGTCGCCCGGCTTCGACCCGCGCTTCTTCCCCGACGTCGCCAGGTGGCTACAGGCCCGCGGGATCACTCACTAGGCTTCATGCGTGGCCCAGGTTGCACAGGGCGATCCGGATCTGCGCCGAGTCATCGACGAGGACCGCGAGCTCGACGGCGTCGGCGAGCAGGAGCTGCTCGACCTCTACCGCTCGATGGTGCTGCTGCGCACGTACGACGAGCGCTCGCTCGTCTACCACCGGCAGGGACGCATCGGCACCTATGCGATCTTCTGGAACCACGAGGCGATGCAGGCCGGCTCCGTGCACGCGCTCGCGGAGGAGGACTGGATCTTCCCGAGCTACCGCGAGTCGGCCATCGGGCTGCTGCGCGGCATCCCGCCCGAGACGATCCTGAGCTGGTGGCGCGGCCATCCCGCCGGATGGTGGAACCCGGCCGACTACAACGTCGCGTCCATCTGCGTCCCGATCGGCACGCACGTCCCGCACGCGGTGGGGCTCGCGTGGGGCAAGAAGCTGAGCGGCGACAAGGCGTGCTCGATCGCGTACTTCGGCGACGGCGCCACGAGCGAGGGCGCGTTCCACGAGGGCGCGAACTTCGCCGCCGTGATGCAGGCGCCGGCGATCCTCTTCTGCAACAACAACCAGTGGGCGATCTCGACACCGCTGTCCGCGCAGACGCGCGCCGAGTCGCTCGCCGACAAGGCGATCGGGTACGGGATGCCGGGCGTGCGCGTCGACGGCGGCGACGTCCTCGCCGTCTTCGAGGCGACGCGCGAGGCCGTCGAGCGTGCGCGTGCCGGGGAAGGCCCCACGTTCATCGAGGCGATCTCCTATCGCGCCGCGCCGCACGCGACCGCGGACGACCCGCGCGCGTACATCGACCTCGAACGCGTCGAGGAGGAGAAGAAGAACGAGTGCCTCGGCAGGTACGAGCGCTACCTCCGCCGGCTCGGCGTGCTCGACGACGACACCGAGGCGGCGACGAAGGCCGAGGCCGCGGAGGCGATGCGCGCCGGGATCGCCGCCGCCGAGGCCCAGCCCGAGCCGGATCCCGAGCTCCTGTTCAAGAACGCGTACGTCCTCCCGCCGCCGAACATGAAAGACGGCTGGGAATGACCGAGCGGCTCCTCGTCGAGGCGGTGAACGATGCGCTGCACGTCGAGCTCGCGCGCGACGACTCGGTGATGGTGATGGGCGAGGACGTCGGCCGCGCCGGAGGCGTCTTCCGCGCCACCGCCGGACTGCGCGAGCGCTTCGGCGAGAACCGCTGCGTCGACACGCCGCTCGCGGAGGCGGGGATCCTCGGCACGGCCGTCGGGCTGTGCATGGCCGGATGGCGTCCCGTCTGCGAGATGCAGTACGACGCGTTCTCCTATCCGTGCCTCGACCAGCTCATCACGCACGTCGGCCGCTACCGCTGGCGCACCGGCGGCGCGATGGAGTTCCCGATCACCGTGCGGATGCCGTACGGCGGCGGCGTCCGCGCGCCCGAGCTGCACGACGACTCACCCGAGACGTACTACGTGCACACGCCGGGCATCAAGGTCGCGGTGCCATCCACGCCCGCGGACGCGAAGGGGCTGCTCGCCGCCGCGATCCGCGACCCCGACCCGGTCGTCGTCCTCGAGCCGAAGCTCATCTACCGCACC
>JAFALP010000240.1 GCA_019234175.1 Actinomycetota bacterium
CCGCGTCAGTGCTGCCGCGCGCTCCGCCGCCGACCGGATCTCACGCGCGTCCGCGTACGGCCGCGTTCCTTCGTCGAACTCGTCCATGAGGAACCCGGCGTAGCCCATCACTGCAGTGAGCAGGTTGTTGAAGTCGTGAGCGACGCCGCCCGCCAGCCGGCCGACCGCTTCGAGCTTCTGCGTCTGCGCGAGCACCTCCTCGAGGCGGCGCCGCTCGCTGATGTCGGTGATGACCGCGGCGATGAGCATCCCCTCGTCGGTGCGCACCGCGCTGAGCCCGATCTCGACAGGGACGCGCTCGCCGTCCTTTCGCCGGCCGGTGAGGTCGAGGCCGAGCCCCATGGATCGATTGCGCGGCTCGCGCATGTATCCGTTGCGATGGCCGCGGTGAAGCTCGTGCAGCTCCTCCGGCAGCAGCTGCTCGACAGGCTTGCCGACAATCTCGTCGCGCCCGTACCCGAAGAGCGCCTCGGTTGCGGCGTTGACGAGAACCACCTCACCGGTCTCGTCCACGACGACGACGGCATCGGTCAGCCCCTCTATCAGCTGATCGAGCCGGACTCGCCGGGCCCGATCTTCCGCAGCCATAACAGAACAGTACGCCTGTTTTGCCTCTAGGCAAGGTTCGGTACGAAAGAGGCGGGTACGTTGGCCCAGTCATGCCCGCACAGGCTGCCCCCTCACCGTCGACGATTCGGCGGGCGCGAAGCGAGGTGGCGGGGGCGGTGGCGATGGGCGACGCAGGCATCGCGTACCGCCGCGAGCGCGGGCGGGCCGGCGATCGAGACCTCGCGGCAGCGCTCGCGCGCGCGAACGCCGCGCTCCTCGCCGACGCGTTCGAGCTCGGCTGGTGGCGCGACGAGGGCGGCAGCTACGCGCACTATCTGCTGTCCTTCAGCCTCGAGTGGGTATGGGAGGAGCTCGCGTCGTCGCGCAGCTCGCTCGACCGGCATCCGTGGCGCTTCCGGCATCCGGGGCACGGCATGTCGATGGCGATCGCGTATGCCGACCGCTTCTACTCGCATGCGCTGAAGCCGCTGCACGTCGACGGCTGGACCCGCGCGGAGGTGAGCTGGGG
Organism: Actinomycetota bacterium; assembly: GCA_019234175.1. Taxonomy (GTDB): domain Bacteria; phylum Actinomycetota; class Thermoleophilia; order Gaiellales; family Gaiellaceae; genus Palsa-739. The sequence continues at coordinate 1,079 of JAFALP010000240.1, forward strand.
ACGGCGCGCGCTCAGCGCGCTCGGCGGCCTCGGCACGTGGTACCCGGTCACGCCGGCGGTGTACGACGGACGCTGCACTCCTCTGCGCGAGTGGCCGTCGACGCGCGGCCGTGCACAGCTCGCCGCATTCGTCGCCGGCGCGCGCCTGCCGTTCGACACGATCCTCAACGGGCGCCGCCTGCGTGGGAACCCGAGCCTGCTCGTGCGCACGCTCCTGCATGAGGAGACGCATGCCGGCTTCTGGCGCGCGTACTCGCGCGAGCCGAACCGGCTCGCCGCCTCGCTGGAGGAGAACGTCGTGCAGCTGTTCGAGCTCGCAGTCGCCGCGGCGCTCCGCGACGGCGTGCTGCCCCACGTCGACGACGTCGAACGCGTCGCACGGCGCGAATGCCGGCACGGCGTCGTCGAGGTGATCCGCGCGTGCGCGGGCGGCGGCGGCATCCGCGGGACGTGCAGGCGGGCACGCGCATTGACCGTGCAGGCGTCGCGGCTTGCGCGCGAGAGCGACGTGGCGGCGCTGCTCAACCGCCGCGCGGGCGGCCGGCGGCCGGTCTATGCGTGGAGGTACGCGCTGCGCTAGTCGTCTTCGCGCCGCTCGAGGCGGCTGCGGAACGCATCGCGGAGCTTGCGGTCGGAGAGGCGCGACTCCGCCACGGGCTCGGGCTCCGGGTCCGGCCGGGGAACGCGCTGGATGTTCGTCACCTCGTCGCTCCGGTCGCCGTACGAGCGCGCGTAGACGTCCCCTTCGGCGAGGGGCGGGAGCTCCTTGCGGCGGCGGCGGAGCGCCACGGGGCTCAGTCTACGAGGCCGAGTGCCAGCTGCCGGTACTCGACGAGGCCGGAGACGCCGACCCCGACGAGCCGCAGCGCCCCCGGCCGGTCGCGCAGGCCCCGGTCGAGGAGACGGCAGGCGAGGTCGCCGATCTGCGCGGCGTCGTCGATGCCGACGTCGAGCGACGTCGAACGGCTGCGGATGGAGAAGTCCGCGTACCGGAGCTTCGTCGTCACTGTCCGCGCGGTCTGGCCGCGCGTGTGCAGGTGGCCCGCCACCTCCGTCGCCATGGCGCGGAGCTCGTCGTGCAGGCGCTCGCGGTCGACGAGGTCGCGCTCGAACGTGTTCTCGACGCTGATGGAGATGCGCTCCACCTGCGTGTCGAGCCCGCGCGGGTCGATGCCGTTCGCGCGGTCGCGGAGCACGGCGCCGACGCTGCCGGGCAGCACGCGCCTCAGCTCGTCGTCGCCGAGCGCGGCGAGGCCGCCGACCGTCTCGATGCCGGCCGCGCGTAGCCGCTCCTCCGCCTTCGGCCCGACGCCGGGGAGCCGCCGCACGTCGAGGCCGGCGAGGAACGACGACTCCTGCCCGGGCACGACCACGGTCAGCCCGCCCGGCTTGCGCGCGTCGCTCGCGATCTTCGCCACCACCTTGCACGGCGCGACGCCGAGCGAGCACGTGAGGCGCGTCGCCGCGCGCACCGCCGTCTGCACCGCCTCGGCGACGACGCGCGCCTCGAGGAAGTCGCCGGCAATCTCGCCGAGGTCGAGATAGCCCTCGTCGATGCCGGTCTGCTCGATCGTCGGGACGACGCCGCGCACCGTCGTCCACACGTGCCGCGAGTACTCGCGGTAGACCGTGTGCCGCGGACGGACGAACACCGCGTGCGGGCAGCGGCGCAGCGCTTCCGCCGCGCTCATCGCCGAGCGGATGCCGAACTGGCGCGCGACGTAGTTCGCGGTGGCGACGACGCCGCGCCCGTGCGGGTCGCCGCCGACGACGAGCGGCTGCGCGCGCAGCTCCGGCTGCTCGAGCTCCTCGACGGCGGCGAAGAACGCGTCCAGGTCCATGTGCGCGAGGATGACCAGACGAGCAAGCGTACGGGGCGCCGGTGACGGCGCCCCGCCGCTCTCATGGCGTCGTCACGGCGCGGCCGGGCAGCTCCGCCCCGGCCGGCTCGAGCGCGTCGTGGATGTGCCGCTGGACGTTCTTGTCCGGCCGGCCGAGGAGCAGGTACGCGCCCCCGACGACGGCGATGACGAAGATCACCGCGAGCGTGATCCAGTCGAGGTTGAAGTAGCCGCGCGGGCTGGAGAGGCCGGACGGGTAGATGACGTTCACGAACATCGCGGCGAGGTAGGCGGCTCCGATGATCGACACCGGCCATCCCCACTTGCCGAGGCGGAACCGGCCCTCCGGGATCCATCCGCGCCAGCGCGCGATCATCGAGCCGACGACCGTGAGCAGGAACGACAGGTAGATGCCGCTCACGCCGAACGACACGAGCGCGACGAGCGCGTTCACGTGGGCCGGGTACGTCACGAACCAGATGTGGTAGTTCGAGCCCGGGTTGATGTAGACGAGCAGCGCGAAGAGCACGGTGATGACCGTGCCCATGAGGATCGCGTTCGCAGGCGTCTTGAAGCGCTGGTTCACGCGCGCGATCCACGACGCGCCCGGGAGCGCGCCGTCGCGTGCGAACGAGAACGCGAGCCGGCCGCCGGCGCCCTGCACGGACGACCCGCACGAGAAGAACGCGAAGATGATGAGCAGCAGCAGGACGTCCTGCAGCCAGCTCGGCAGCTGGCCGAGGATTCCCGCGACGCCGCCCGAGACGGCAGCGCCGACCGGGTTGTGCTTCGCCATCGCGAGCAGCAGGCCGGCGGTGAGGATGAACGACGCGATGCCGCCCCAGATGAGCGCCTGGCGCATCGCCCTCGGCACCGTGCGCCCGGCGTCCCTCGTCTCCTCGGAGATGTCGCCCGCCGACTCGAAGCCGTAGAAGATGTAGACGGGCGCGAGCACGGAGACGAGCGCGGCCGAGAGCCAGCTGCCGTGGAAGTTCAGGCCGAGCGGGTTGTGCTTCACGTGCTGCACGCCCTGGGTGGAGAAGAGGAACCCGAGGCTGTGATGGAAGCCGTGGATGGCGAGGATGATCGCGATCCCGAGCGTTCCGAGGATCTCGACGTACACGCCGAACTTGGCGACGTCGGCCATGATCTTCGCGCCGGTGACGTTCACCGTCGTCTGGATCGCGAGCAGGATGATCGTGATCATGAGGATCGTGCCGTGCCCGGCCGGGTTCAGCTTCCAGTGGAACCAGTTGTGCGTCAGCGCGGTGACGTAGCTGACGACGCCGGTGTCGACGGACGCGACGGTGATGAGCAGCGCGAAGCCGTAGAACCACCCGACGAGCCAGCCGAACCGCGGCCCGACGTTGAACTTGCTGTATTGGAAGAGCGCCCCCGCCACCGGGTAGTGGCTGGCGAGCTCGCCGAAGACGAGCGCGACGAAGAGCATCCCCGCGACCGGCAGGAACGTGAGCCAGACGTACGCCGGGCCGCCCGTGCCCACGCCGAGCACGAACAAGGAGTAGATCCCCACCATCGGCGATAGATAGGTGAACGCGACGGCGAAGTTCGAGAACATGCCGAGCACGCGGTTGAGCTGCGGCTGGTACCCGAGGCTCTCGAGCCGTGCATCCTCACTCGCCGCAGTCGCCACAGGCTCCACAGGATCCTCCTCGTCGGGAACGGTGTTCGGGCGAATCTACGACCCCGGCCGGACAAGTCAATAGGCTCCCGGCGATGGCCGTGCTCACCCGGAGCGAACGGATGGCCTCGCTGGTCGCCGAGCTGCGCGAGCGGACGGCCGAGATCGCCCGCGGCGGCGGCGAGGAGGCGATGGAGCGGCACCGCTCGCGCGGCAAGCTGCCGGCCCGGGAGCGGATCGACCGCCTCGTCGACCCCGGCAGCACCTTCCTCGAGCTGAGCGCGCTCGCCGCCTGGGACATGTACGACGGGGAGGCGCCGAGCGCGGGCATCGTCACCGGGGTCGGCGTCGTAGAGGGGACGCAGTGCGTGATCGTCGCCAACGACGCGACGGTCAAGGGCGGCTCGTACTTCCCGCTGACGGTGAAGAAGCATCTGCGCGCGCAGGAGGTGGCGGCGCAGAACCGCCTGCCGTGCGTCTACCTCGTCGACTCGGGCGGCGCGTTCCTGCCGCTGCAGGCGGAGGTCTTCCCCGACCGCGACCACTTCGGGCGCATCTTCTTCAACCAGGCGAACCTGTCGGCCGCGGGGATCCCGCAGATCTCGGCGGTGATGGGATCGTCGACCGCCGGCGGCGCATACGTGCCGGCGATGAGCGACGAGACCATCATCGTCCGTGGGACCGGCTCGATCTTCATCGGCGGCCCGCCTCTCGTGAAGGCGGCCACGGGGCAAGACGTCACCGCGGAGGAGCTCGGCGGCGCGGACGTGCACGCGCGGCGCTCCGGCGTCGCCGACCACTACGCCACCTCCGACGAGCACGCGCTCGCCATCGCGCGCGGGATCGTTCGCCAGCTGGGTACACC
>JAFALP010000312.1 GCA_019234175.1 Actinomycetota bacterium
ACTTGCGCGCGAGCTCGCGGTCGCCGACGTCGACCACCGCGACGGCGCTCCCGCCCTTCTCGCGCCAGAACACGACGTAGTCGCCCAGGCTGTCGTCGAAGAGGTTGTCGCCCGCGACGACGAGCAGGTCGTCATCCAGGTCGCAGAGATCCTGGACGAAGCGGATGTCGCCGATCGCGCCGAGCCGGTCGTCGTTCGACGTCGTGCCGTCGTCGTGCACGACGACTGCCTTCCCCTCGGCCCACTCGCCGAACTGCGGCGCGAAGCGCGCGTTCGTGACGAGGTGGACGTCCTCGATGCCTGCCTCCTCGATCTTGTCGAGGATCCAGTCGACCATCGGCCGCCCGCCCACCGGCAGCAGCTGCTTGGGGACGCTGTCGGTGAGCGGGCGGAGCCGGGTGGCGTAGCCGGCCGCGAGGACGAGGGCTTTCAGGTTCCTTCGTCCCACGAGGCCAAGTACTTGGCCTGCTCCTCGGTGAGCGTGTCGATGTCGACGCCCATCGTCTCCAGCTTCAGGCGGGCGATCTCCGCGTCGATCTCGGCCGGAACCGGATAGACCTTCCGGTCGAGCTCGCCGGCGTGCTGCACCGCGTACTCGACGCCGAGCGCCTGGTTCGCGAACGACATGTCCATGACGAGCGCCGGATGGCCCTCGGCGGCCGCGAGGTTGACGAGCCGGCCGTCGGCGACGAGGTAGAGCCGGTTCCCGTTCGCGAGCGTGAACTCCTCGACGAACTCGCGCGCCATGCGCGTGTCGGTCGCGAGCGAGCGCAGTGCCGGGATGTCGATCTCGACGTTGAAGTGGCCCGTGTTGGAGAGGATCGCGCCGTCCTGCATGACCTCCATATGCTGGCGCGCGATCACGTGCTTGTCGCCGGTGGCGGTGCAGAAGATGTCGCCGACCTGCGCGGCCTTCTCCATCGGCAGCACCTCGAAGCCGTCCATCGACGCCTCGAGCGCACGCAGTGGATCAACCTCGGTGACGATCACCTGCGCGCCCATACCGCGCGCCCGCGACGCGACACCGCGTCCGACCCAGCCGTACCCGGCCACGACGAACTTCTTGCCGGCGAGCAGGACGTTGGTCGCACGGATGATCCCGTCGACCGTCGACTGGCCGGTGCCGTAGCGGTTGTCGAACAGGTGCTTCGTCTGCGCCTCGTTCACGGCGATGATCGGGAAGCCGAGCTTGCCCTCCGCCTCGAGCGCCTTCAGGCGAATGACGCCGGTCGTCGTCTCCTCGGTGCCGGCGATGATGTCCCCGAGCTGCTCGCGCCGTGCCGAGTGGAGGACGCCGATGACGTCGGCGCCGTCGTCCATCGTCAGGTGCGGCTTGTGGTCGACGGCGGCCTCGATGTGCGAGTAGTACGTGTCGTGATCCTCGCCCTTGATGGCGAAGACGGAGATGTCGTACTCCTCGACGAGCGCGGCGGCGACGTCGTCCTGCGTGGAGAGCGGGTTGGAGGCGCACAGCACCACGTCTGCGCCGCCCGCCTTCAGGGTGCGCATGAGGTTCGCGGTCTCGGTCGTGACGTGGAGGCACGCCGAGATGCGATGGCCGGCGAGCGGCTGCTCCCGCTCGAACCGCTCGCGGATCGCGGCCAACACCGGCATCTGCCGGTCGGCCCACTCGATCCGTCTCTTGCCCTCGCCCGCGAGGGCGAGATCCTTCACGTCGTAGCGTTTCGTCGCTGCCATCGGGTCCTTTCGGTGTTAGGCGGCCAGGAGTCTCTCGTGCTTGCGCTGTTCCCACTCGACCCACGCGAGGTCGTCGGCGCCGGCGAGCCAGCCGTCGACGGCCCGGCGCAGCTCCGGCTCGCGGCGGAGCCGCGCCGCGAAGGCGACGTCGCTCAGCTCGACGCGGAAGCGGGTGCGGAGGTCGGCGAGCGCGCGCAGCTGGTTCAGCTCGCGCAGGCCGTACCGGCGGTAGCCCGCGGGGCTGCGGGCAGGGACGACGAGCCCGACGCGCTCGAGGTAGCGGAGCATCCGCGGCGACCAGCCCGTGCGGGCAGCGGCCTCGGAGACGTGGGAGCCGTCCATCCCGCCAACCTTAACACATGCGTGTCAGGGTTCGCTCGTGCCTTCGCGGCCGTACGCGTCCTCGAGCCGGACGACGTCGTCCAGCTGCGGGGTCGACACCTCCACGATGGTCGTATCTTCGAGGGCGGTGACGCGGTGAACGGTGCCGGGCCGGAAGCGGAAGCAGGCGCCCGCGGCGATGACCTCCTCGTGCATGACCGCCTCGCCGCTCTCCCCCAGCTCGAGCTTCGCGCGGCCGCTCTCGACGTACCAGCTCTCGTCCTTCACGCGATGGAACTGCAGGCTGAGCGAGTGGCCGGCGCGCACGAACAGGATCTTCCCGACGTACGCCTCTGCGTTCGCCCAGATGAGCTCCCACCCCCACGGCTTCTCGACGCGGCGCGGCTCGAAGGCCCAGCGGTCGAGGCCCTCGTAGTTGGGAGAGTCGACGCTCACACCGCCACCCGCTGCGGCTTCCAGTCGGGATGGTCGCCCATGAACTCCTCCGCGCGGCGCAGGTCCTTCGGCGTGTTCACCGTCAGCCACACGCCGGTGTGGCGGTGGGCGCGCAGCTTGCCCTCCGCGGCGAGCTCGGGGAACGTCGTCTGCTCGTGGTCGCCGCGATCGGGCAGCCGTGCGAGCGCCTCGTCGCCGAGCGCGTAGACGCCGGAGTTCACCCAGTCCTCGAGCAGGGGCGCCTCGCGAAAGCCGGTGATGCGGTCGTCGCTCTCGAGCGCGACGACGCCGAACGGCGACCGCACCTGCGACACGACGATCGTCGCGGCGGCACCGGAGCGGTCGTGCTCGGCGGCGAGCGCAGCGAAGTCGACGTCGAGCAGCTCGTCGCCGTTCAGCGCGAGCACGGTCCCGGTCTCCTGCCGGCGCGACGCGGCGAGCTTGAGCCCGCCGCCGCGGCCGAGCGGCTCGGGCTCCCCCACCGGCTCGATCTCCGCCCCGAGCCCGGCGAGCGCGTTCACGAACACGTCCTCCTGGCCGGCACGGCACGCGACGACGACGCGCGTGACGCCGGCGGCGACGAGCCGCCCCACGGTGTACTCGGCGAGCGGAAAGCCGGCGACGGGGACGAGCGGCTTCGGTAGGCCCTGCGCGGCCTCGCCCATGCGCTCCGCCTTCCCGCCTGC
>JAFALP010000315.1 GCA_019234175.1 Actinomycetota bacterium
GCGAACGCCGCGTGCGCGTGCAGGCACTTGAGCGGAGAGCCCGCGCGTCCGGCGCCGCCGATGCCGAGGTCGAGCGACGCGCCCACGTCGAGGCCGGTCTCGCCGCGGGCGAGCTCGCGCCGGATCTCACGCTGCTTCGCGTCGGCACGCGCGTGGCTCGCGGCGAGCGCCGGATCGCGCTGCGCGCGCTCCGTCCACTGCTCCACCCCGCCGGCCGCCTCGAGGCGCGAGACGGCGGCGACGAGATGGCGGCACGTCACGTAGTACGTCGTCGGGAACGGTTCGCCGTCGGGTGCGTACGGATGCTGTTCCGTCACCGCAGGGCGACCGAAAGGGCAGCGGACGACGACGCGGCGGAAGGCGCGCGGCTCGCGTCCGAGCTGGCGCGCGACGGCGTCGCGATCCGGATCAGCGGCCATGCGGCTGCAGGCTAGCCCGCAGACGCTTCCGCCATGCATCGATGTTCTTGACGATGAAGAGGTGCTCGCCGGGATGGACGTAGCCGAGCGCGCGCGCCTCGCTTTCCAGCGTCGCCACCGACGTGGAGGCGCCGAGCTGGCGCTCGAGGCTCGACTTCTGCCGCTCGAGGCGCTTCACCACCTGCTGCTTCTGCGCCACCTGCGAGTGCGCGTCGAGGTACGCCTTCAGCGGGTGGAAGTAGAGGAGCGCCACGAGCACGAGCGCGCCCGCGGCGAGCCAGCGCCGAGGTGTCATCCGGCGAAGGATCATCCGAGCGCCTTTCGTCAGCTACGAGACAGGTCCTGCCGAGGCGCTACTTGGGGACACTCCCCCACATGGAAGTGTCATGACTTCCCGGCGATCCCGTGATGGGGAGTGTCCCCGAAGTGCCCTGCTAGGCGATGTCCACCTTGATCACGTTCGTGGAGCCGGGGATGTTCACCGCCGTGCCCGCCGTGATGACGACGCGGTCGCCGGACCCGACGAGGCCGGCTTCGCGGGCGGCGTCGATCGACTGCTGCCACAGGTCCTCCACGGTCGGAGCCTCGGAGATGAGCACGGGCGTCACGCCCCACTCGAGCGCGAGCTGCCGCATCGCCCAGTCCATGTGCGTGAGCGCGACGATCGGGCGCCGTGGACGCAGGCGCGCGACGGCGTTCGCGGTGCGCCCCGTGAACGTCGGCACGAGGATCGCCGCGGCGCGCAGCGCCTCCGCGAGGTCGCACGCGGCGTTCGACATCGCACCGCCGATCGTCGGGTTCTCGTGCGCCTCCGGCAACTCGTGGCGGTAGTCCATGCTCGGCTCGACCGCGCGCGCGATCCGGTCCATGTACGCGACCGCCTCCACCGGATAGTCGCCGACGGCGGTCTCGCCGGAGAGCATCACCGCCGACGTCCCGTCGAGGATCGCGTTCGCGACGTCACTCGCATCCGCGCGCGTCGGCTCGGCAGAGTGGATCATCGACTCGAGCATCTGCGTCGCCGTGATCACCGGCTTCCCCCGCTCGAGCGCCTTCGCGATGATGCGCTTCTGCAGCAACGGGACGAGCGCCGCGCCGATCTCGACGCCGAGGTCGCCGCGCGCGACCATGACCGCTTCCGTCGCCTCGAGCACGTCGTCGAGGACGTCGACCGCCTCCATCTTCTCGATCTTCGCGATCACGTGCGCGTGCGAGCCGGCCTGCTCGATGAGCGCGCGCAGGTCGTACACGTCGGCGGCCGAGCGAACGAACGACAGCGCGACGAAGTCGACGCCGGTCGCGAGCGCGAACTCGAGATCGGCAGCGTCCTTGCGCGTGATCGACGGGATCGGCAGCGGAACGCCGGGGAGGTTCACGCCCTTGTGCGTCTTCACGGCCCCACCGACGAGGACGGCGCAGCGCGCGCGGCCGGACGAGACCTCTTCGACGCGCAGGCGCACGAGCCCGTCGTCGATGAGCACGTCGTTGCCCGGCTCGAGCACCTCGCTGATGACGGCGGGCGCGACCGGCAGCTCGCCGTCGGTGGCGGCGTCCTCGGCGCAGACGACGATCTCCTCGCCGCGCTTCAGGACGATCGGCTCCTCGAGGGCGCCGATGCGGAGCTTCGGGCCCTGTAGGTCGGCGATGAGCGCGACCGGACGGCCGATCTCCGCGGCGATCTCGCGGACGAGCCACGCACGCTCGGCGTGATCGTCGTGCGAGCCGTGCGACAGGTTCAGGCGGACCGCGTCGACACCGGCGGCGATGAGCTCGCGCAACCGGTCCGTGTTCGCGGTCGCGGGACCAAGCGTGGCGACGATCTTCGTACGCCGCTGCTCGATCATTCACTCAGAGTACGTCACGCGCGCGCGGAAACGCCGTCCAACCCGGATAACGCGCGTCGGATCCGAGTTCCTCCTCGATGCGCAGGAGCTGGTTGTACTTCGCCACGCGGTCGGTGCGCGCGGGCGCTCCCGTCTTGATCTGCCCGGTGCCGAGCGCGACGGCGAGATCGGCGATCGTCGCATCCTCGGTCTCGCCGGAGCGGTGCGACATGACGGCGCTGTATCCGTTCTGTTGCGCGAGCTTCACCGCTTCGATCGTCTCCGTGAGCGTGCCGATCTGGTTCACCTTGACGAGGATGGAGTTGGCGACGCCGCGCTCGATGCCGAGCTGCAGCCGCGCCGGGTTGGTGACGAAGAGGTCGTCGCCGACGAGCTGGATCCGCTCGCCGAGCCGGTCGGTCGTCGCCTTCCACCCGTCCCAGTCGTCCTCGGCATTCCCGTCCTCGATGGAGACGATGGGGAAGCGGTCGACGAGGTCCGCCCAGAAGTCGGCCATCTCCTCCGGCGTCGCCTCGCGCCCTTCGAAGCGATACACCCCGTCGCGGAAGAGCTCGCTCGACGCCGGGTCGAGCGCGATCGCGACGCGGTCGTGCACGCCCGCGCGCTCGGCGGCAGTGAGGATCGCCTCGATCGCAGCCTCGCTCGACGGGAGGTCCGGCGCGAAGCCGCCCTCGTCGCCGACGGCCGTCGCGAGCCCCTCCTCCTTCAGCACGTTCGCAAGCGCGTGATACGTCTCCGCGCCGATCTGCAGCGCCTCGGCGAACGACGTCGCGCCGACGGGCACGACCATGAACTCCTGCAGGTCGATGGAGTTGGCCGCGTGCACGCCGCCGTTGATGACGTTCATCATCGGTACCGGCAGCGTCGTCGCGTCCGAGCCGCCGAGGTGGCGGAAGAGCGAGAGGCCTGCGTCGGCGGCCGCGGCCTTCGCGCTCGCGAGCGACACGGCCAGGATCGCGTTCGCGCCGAGACGCCCCTTGTTCGGTGTTCCGTCGAGCTCGATCATCCGGACGTCGAGCGCCTCCTGGTCGTCGGCGTCGAGGCCGCGCACGGCGTCGGCGATCTCGCCGGCCGCATGTGCGACCGCCTTCGTCACGCCCTTGCCGCCGTACGCGTCACGGCCGTCACGCAGCTCGACCGCCTCGTGCGCGCCCGTCGACGCACCGGACGGGACCGCCGCACGCCCCCACGCCCCTGACTCGAGCCGGACATCGGCCTCGACCGTCGGGTTCCCGCGCGAGTCGAGGATCTGGCGTGCGCTGACGTCGGCGATGCGGCTCATGCGGTGCTCTCCTTGGCGATGTCGAAGTAGTGGTCCTGGCGCTCGAGCGGAAGCTCGCTCCAATTCTCGCCACGCTGGGCCGCGATCGCCTCCGCTGTTGTCACGCGATCGCGGAACCGCTGCGCTGCCCGCCGGAGCTCCAGCTCTG
>JAFALP010000112.1 GCA_019234175.1 Actinomycetota bacterium
AACAGGGAACACGCAGGCAGTCCTCGATGGCAACCTCGACCCCTTCATCCACGAATTCCTCCTGGCGAAGGCTGCCGGGAAAGGCAGCTAGAAGAGTGGTTACAATCTCCTTACCCCTTCGCACCAGGCGCCCGCGGTAGATCCGGCGCCGACCAGAAACGCCGACGTGCAGGAACCAGACTTCATCCCAACCGCCACGGCCGTGATCGAGCCGCCGGCGCCCCTCGCCGCCGAGCCGACGCCCGCGGCGAGCACCGGCTCGATGATCGTGTTCGAGTCGGTCACGAAGGTCTACGAGCCGGACGTGGTCGCGCTCCGCGACGTGACGTTCCACATCGACAAGGGCGAGTTCGTCTTCATCGTCGGCGCGTCGGGCTCCGGCAAGTCGACCCTGACGCGTCTGCTGCTGAAGGAGCTCGAGCCGACCGAGGGCAAGATCGTCGTCGGCGGGCGCGACCTCACGCGCCTCAAGCGCTCGAAGGTTCCGATGCTCCGCCGCAACATCGGCTGCGTCTTCCAGGACTTCAAGCTGCTCCCGAACCGCACCGCGGCCGAGAACGTCGCCTACGCGCTCAAGGTGCAGGGCGAGCCACGCAGCTCGATCCGGCGCAAGGTGCCCGAGGTGCTCGCAATGGTCGGGCTGTCGCACAAGATGAACAGCCTTCCCGACGAGCTCTCCGGCGGCGAGCAGCAGCGCGTGTCGATCGCGCGCGCGTTCGTCAACCATCCGCCGTTGCTCGTCTGCGACGAGCCGACCGGGAACCTCGACCCCGACACCTCGGTCGGGATCATGCAGCTTCTCTACCGCATCAACCGCGCCGGCACGACGATCCTCATGGTGACGCACGACCGCGAGATGGTGGACAAGATGCGCAAGCGCGTCATCGCGCTCGAGGACGGCCGCCTCGCCCGCGACGAGCGGCGCGGAGGGTACGCGTCCGAGTGAGCAAGATACGCCTGATCTTCTCCGAGGCATGGTCCTCGATCGCCGCGAACGTGTCGACGACGTTCGCCGCGACGATCACGGTTCTCATCTCCATGTTCCTGCTCGGCCTCTTCCTCGCGCTGGGCACGTGGGTGCTGTCGTATTCGAACCACGTCAAGCGCGAGCTGGTGGTGAAGGTCTACTTCGCCACGGGCGCGCAGCAGCCGTCGCAGTCGGTCGAGGCGCAGGTCGGGCAGAAGCTGCGGGCGAACTCGGCGGTGAAGAGCGCGACGTTCGTGTCGAAGGAGACGGCGTTCAAGGAGGAGGCGGCGAAGCTGCCCGCGCTGTACGCGAACGTGCCGTCGAACCCGCTGCCCGACTCCTGGGTCGTCCGCCTGAAGAACGCGAACGACGCGCCCACGCTCGGGAGCGCCATTCGGAACCAGGTGAACGGGCCGAACGGGAGCACGTTGTGGCCGGGCGTCTCCAAGGGGACGCAGGGCGTGCAGTGGGGCGACAAGACGACGAAACGCGTGCTGACGGTGGCGAAGGTGATCTCACTCGTGTTCCTCGTCGCCATCGTCCTGCTCGTGTGCGCGTCCATGCTCCTGATCGCGAACACGATCCGGCTGTCCATCTTCGCCCGGCGGCGGGAGATCGAGGTCATGAAGCTCGTCGGCGCGACCAACTGGTTCGTCCGCGGGCCGTTCATGCTGGAAGGGCTTCTCCAGGGCCTCGTCGGCTCCGTCCTCGCGGTCGTGCTGCTCGTCATCGGGAAGTCGATCGCGCTGCCGTCGATCCTCGGTCATCTGCACTCGACGAGCGACGTGCACGCCTTGCCGTTCGTCCTGAACGCGCTCGCGCTCGTCCTCGCCGGGCTCCTGCTCGGCGCGGTCGGCTCGGGATTGACCCTCCGGCGGTTCCTGCAGGTCTGACGGCTAGGTTGGCGTCATGGCTTCCAGGCGCCAGAAACGACCCTCCCGGAGCCAGCGGTACGAGCGGCGGCAGCCGCGGCGCAAGCCCGTCGCCGAGCTGACCGTCAGGCTTCCGAAGCGCACGACCGAGCCGGAGACGGTGGTCGCGCACCTCGGCCCGACGAACTCGGGCAAGACGCATGACGCGCTGCGCTTCCTCGTCGAGACCGGCCGCGGCGTCTACGCGGCGCCGCTGCGCATGCTCGCGCAGGAGGCGCACCGCCGGCTCTCGGAGGAGCTCGGCGACGGCGTCGGCCTCGTCACCGGCGAGGAGCGGATCAATCCCGGCGCGCCCATCATCTGCTGCACGGCGGAGATGGCGCCGATGCAGGGAGAGACGCTCGTCCTCGACGAGGTGCAGTGGGCCGAGGACGAGGAGCGCGGCTCTGCGTGGACGCGGCTCATGCTCGGCGGCGAGTACCGGCATGTCCTCCTGCTCGGCGCGGTCGAGGCGCTGCCGCTCGTCGAGCACGCGTTCCCGCACGTGGACGTGCGCTTCTTCGAGCGGAAGACGCCGCTCGAGTGGGTGGGGCGCCGCGGCATCACCGGCCTGCGGCCGGGCACGGTCGTCGTCGCGTTCAGCCGCCGCGCGGTCATCGGGCTCGCGGGCGAGCTGAACGCGATCCATCCCGGCCGCGTCGCCGCACTGTACGGAGCCATGCCGCTCGCGTCGCGGCGCGAGGAGATCGACCGCTTCCTCGCCGGCGCCGCCGAGGTCTGCGCCGCCACCGACGTGCTCGGGCACGGCGTCAACCTCCCGTGCGAGACGCTGCTCTTCGCCGAGACGGAGAAGTTCGATGGGAGGGAGCGCCGCAACCTCGAGCCCTGGGAGATCGCTCAGATCGCCGGCCGCGCGGGGCGCTTCGGCTTCCACGAGCGCGGCCACGTCGGCGTGCTCACCGGCGTGCCGTGGGCCGATCCCGATCCCGATCTCGTGCGCGCCGCGCTGACGCCGCACGTGCAGCTGCCCGGCGGCCATCTCGGCTACCGCGTCGTCGACACCGGCCGGCTGCGGCCGCAGCTCGACGACCTCAACGTGTCGCGCGTCGACGACCTCGAGCCGGCGCTGCACGCGTGGAGACAGGCGGCGTTCCGCTACTGGAGCGTGGACGGCTGGCTCGAGGTGGAGTCGATCCAGCCGCTGCTCGAGCGGCTCGACGCCGTGCGCGAGGCCCTGCACCACTGCCGCCGCAAGCTCGAGCTCGCCGACGTGTGGAAGCTCATGCAGGCGCCGATCGACGAGGATGGGCTCCCGCTGCTCGGCGCGCTCGCGTGCGCGCTCGCAGGCGACAACCCGCAGAAGACGGTGATCGGCTGGCTGCTCGATCCGGCGCGGCTGCAGGCGGCCGGGCTCGAGGAGGCGGAGCAGGCCGCGCGCGAGGCGTCCATCCTCCGCTGGTTCGCGCTGCAATATCCGGGCGTCGCCGGCGTGACGATCGAGCGTGCGGCGATGCTCGAGGAGGTCGCGTCCGCGCGCGTCGTCGAGGAGCTGCGCGCGGAGATCGAGGACCCGACCATCGGCCGCTGCCGTGCGTGCGGTGCGCGCACCGCGCCATGGGCGACGCTGTGCGACCGCTGTTTCATGGCGCGCGGTTACCGCAGGAGAAGCTGAGTACAGCGGAAGAGCGCCATCTGCCGGCCCGACGGGTCGGTGACGGTGGCGTCCCACACCTGCGTCGTGCGTCCGCCGTGCGCGAGGCGCGCCTCGCACTCGATCGTCCCGGTCTGCGCGCTGCGCAGGAAGTTCGTCTTCAGCTCGATGGTGGTGAAGCCGATCGCGCCCTCGGGCAGGTTGAGGATGCAGCCGTAGCCGGAGGCGGAATCGGCCAGCGAGACGACCGTTCCCGCGTGCAGGTAGCCGTTCGGCGCCTGATGCCGCGGGCCGAGCTCGAGCCGCGCGCGCGCGATGCCTTCGCCGACGTCGTACACGTCGATGCCGAGGAGGCCGGGGAGCCCCGCGGCGGCCGCGTCCTTCAGCTGGGCGAGCGTGAGCTCCAAGCGACCGAGCCTACACTTGGCCGTTCGATGGCCGAGAAGCTCATCGCAGACAACAGGCGTGCGCGCCACGACTACCACCTGGGCGACCGCGTCGAGGCCGGCGTCGTGCTGACCGGAACCGAGGTGAAGGCGCTGCGCGAGGGGAAGACGCAGCTCACGCGCGCGTACGCCGAGGTGAACGGGAACGAGGCGTGGCTCGTGGGCGTCCACATCCCGGAATACCTGCAGGGGAACCGCGCGAACCACGACCCCGAGCGTCCGCGGAAGCTCCTCCTGCACCGGCGGGAGATCGACCGGCTGTACGGGCAGGTGCGCGAGAAGGGCGTCACCCTCGTCCCGACGCGGATGTACTTCAAGGACGGCCGCGTGAAGGTCGAGATCGCGGTCGGCCGCGGCAAGGAGCTGCACGACAAGCGGCGCGACATCGCGGCGCGCGATGCCAAACGGCAGATGGAGCGGGAGCTCGGCCGGCGGCGCTAGTCGACCGCGAGCAGGTCGACGACGAACACGAGCGGCTCGTGCGGCGCGATGACGCCGTTGCCGGCGCCGCGCGCGCCGTACGCGAGCGAGGAGGGAATGGTGAGCTTCCGTCGTCCGCCGACGCGCATTCCCGCGACGCCTTGATCCCACCCGGCGATCACCTGACCCTTGCCGAGCGCGAAGCGGAACGGCTCGCGATTCCAAGATGCATCGAACTCGTCGCCGGTGCGGAACGCAACGCCGACGTAGTGCACGGTGACCTTGCTGCCAGGCGTCGCCTCGTCGCCCTTGCCGACGACGATGTCCTCGATGTCGAGGTCGAACGGGATGTCGCCCTGCGGCTTCTCGATCGTCGGGCGTTCGAGTGGCATTCGCGGCACCCTAGCTACACTGAGTTGGACGTGACATACGGGGGCGACCTGGTTTCGACGTGGTCGATCCATCCGGATGAGCTGCAAGCCGAGGTCGCCGGTTGGCCTCGTTAATCCACCGGCACCAATCAAATGCGAATCCTCGTGATCTCGCACTCGCTGCCTAGTTCGTAAGAGCTAGAAGGCGACGCCCTTCCGAGTTGGGCCCGTGACTCGGAGCGGCGCCAACGAACGGGCTCGGCGCCGAGGGAGAGCCAATCGCCCGGAGCGCGACACCAAAGGATGGCTGGCCCGGCGGTAGGGCGGCACCCTCCGGCCGTCGGGCGAGATCCAAGGGTCGCCTACGCTCGTAGATGCTCAGCCGGTGCGGCTGCGGACGCGGGTTCGATTCCCGCCGCCTCCATTTTCCCCGCGATTACCAGGAAGTTTCGGAGCGGTCGATTGAAATGGTTAGTCGGCCGCCTCGTCTTCTTCCTGCTTCGCCCGCGCGAAGGTCTCGAACGCGCGC
>JAFALP010000155.1 GCA_019234175.1 Actinomycetota bacterium
GCGTGCGAGCAGCCGCCGCGGTCGCAGCAGCTGCTCGTCTCGTCGGAATTGCTCGGCGGCTAGGTCGCCGGCGGCTGCGGCGGCGTCAGGTCCGCCGTCGCCTGCAGATACTCCTCACGACTGATCTGCCCGCTCGCGAAGCGCATCCGGACGATGTCGAGCGGATCGGGCCTCCCGCGCATGCGCATGCGGGGACCGCCGAAGTTCCGGCCTGCGCGGGCGAACCGCGCCACGAGCAGCGCGAACACGGTCAGGACGAGGAGCAGGACGAGCGCGAACGTCACCCAGGCCAGCGTCGGAGTCCCGCCCTGGTAGTAGCCGTGCGCCGGCACGAAGCCGAAGCCACGGCCCTGGAACGGACCATTGGGGTTCATACCGCGCACCGTACGACGTCCGGCTAAGCGCCTGCTAAGAGCCCATTCTTGAGTCCGACCGGTCGCCCGGTCACAATCGCCGCAACCCCACGGTCGTAACAAGGAGGGCAAACGTGTCGGTCGACAAGGACCGCAGCACCCTGCATGCGCTGGGCTACGCCCAGGAGCTGTCCCGCAGGATGAGCGGCTTCTCGAACTTCGCTATCTCGTTCACGATCATCTCGATCCTGTCCGGGACGCTCACGCTCTACGCGACGGGCATCAACTACGGGGGGCCGATCGAGGAGGCGTACGGCTGGCCGCTCGTCTCCGTCTTCGTCATCATCGTCGGGCTCGGGATGGCGGAGATCGCCTCCAAGTACCCGACCGCCGGAGGCCTCTACTACTGGGCCTCGAAGATGGGCGGGCCTGCCTGGGGATGGTTCACCGGGTGGTTCAACCTCATCGGCCAGATCGCCATCACGGCCGGCATCGACTACGGCGCGGCCATCTTCGCGGACGCGCTCCTGAACCTGCTGTGGCCGGGGACGTTCCCGGCGACGCCTCACGCGATCATCGCCATCTACGCGGCGATCCTGTTCATCCATGCGGTGATGAACATCTTCAGCGTGCGGCTCGTCGCGTTCTTGAACGACGTCTCGGTGTGGTGGCACGTGTTCGGCGTGCTCATCATCGTCGGATTCCTCGTCTTCAAGCCGACGCACCACCAGTCGTTCTCGACGGTGTTCGGGCACGCAATCAACAACAGCGGCTTCGCCCACCACTGGATGTGGTTCGTCCTGCTCCTGGGCCTCCTCCAGGCGCAGTACACCTACACGGGTTACGACGCCTCCGCGCACATGAGCGAGGAGACGCGGGATGCCTCGAGATCGGCGGCACGCGGCGTGATCAACTCGATCATCGTCTCGGCGATCTTCGGCTACATCCTCGCCCTCGGCGTGACGTTCGCCATCCAGTCGATCACGAAGACGACGGGAGCGGGGATCTTCGCGGTCAAGCAGGTGTACACCGATGCGCTCGGCACGCACACCGCCGAGGTGATGCTCTTCATCACGGTCATGGCGCAGCTGTACTGCGGCATGTCCTCGATCACCTCCGCGTCGCGGATGATGTACGCGTTCTCGCGTGACGGCGCGACGCCGGGGCACCAGCTCTGGCGGCGGCTGAACACGCAGCGCGTGCCCGTGTACTCCGTGTGGGCGATCGCGGTGCTCGCGTTCCTGTGCGCGTTCCCGGCGTATTTCTCCAAGGCCATCGGCGTCGGCGCCGGCTACGTCGCGTACGCGGCCGTCACGTCGATCGCGACGATCGGCCTGTACATCGCGTATGCGCTGCCGATCTGGCTGCGCCTCCGCCAGGGAGACGCGTTCGAGGCGGGCGAGTGGAGCCTCGGCAGGCACTACAAGTGGATCGGATGGGTGGCGGTGATCTGGGTCGCGTTCATCTCGATCCTGTTCATCCTCCCGGTCGCCCCGAGCGGGACGCCCGGGAACAAGGGCTTCACCTGGCTGTCGTTCAACTACGCGCCGATCGCGGTCGGCGGTGCGCTCGTGTTGTTCGGCGGCTGGTGGTTCATCTCCGCGAAGCGCTGGTTCAAGGGCCCGATCTCGCAGGGCACGCCCGAAGAGCTCGCGCGCATCGAGCAGCAGTACGAGCCCGGCTCGCCGGCACCGGCGACCGGCTCGGTCTAGGCGGCGGGAAACGGGGAGCCGGCGCGAGCCGGCTCCCCCCAGCGTTCAGGAGAACCGATGGGATCGCTGTCGTCACCCGTGCTCATCCTCGTGTTCGTCGCCGCCGCGATCGCGACGTGGATCGCCGGCGTCGCACTCTCGAAGACGACCGACACGCTCGACCGGCGCTTCGGCCTCGGCGACGCGCTCGGCGGGATCGTCCTCCTCGCCATCGCCGGCACCCTGCCGGAGATCGCGATCACGGTCTCCGCCGTCGCGAAGGGAAACCTCAGCCTCGCCGCCGGCAACCTCATCGGCGGCATCGCCGTCCAGACGATGGTGCTCGTCATCTGCGACGCGGTGTGCTCGAAGACGCAGTCGCTGACCTATCTCGTCGGCTCCCTCATCCCCGTGCTCGAGGGGCTGCTCGTCGTCTTCGTCACCGGGCTCGTGCTCATGGGAGCCCTCCTGCCGGAGCACACGAAGATCGGCCCGCTGAGCCCGGCTTCGCTCGCGATCGTCGTCGTCTGGACCTGCGGCGTCTACTCGATCAACCTGGCGCGCAAGGCGCCCAAGTGGAAGGTGGAGGCACCGGGGAGCCGGCCAGGCCGCCGCTCGCACCGCGCGGCCTCGACGACCACCGACAAGCCCTCGTTCATGACGCGGACGACGGCGACGGCCGCGATCTACTTCGGCGCCGCCTGCGTCGTCACGCTCCTTGCCGGGGTCTTCCTCGAGGTGTCCGGCAACGACCTCGCCAACCGCGCAGGCATCAACGGCGTGATCTTCGGCGCCACGGTGCTCTCGGTCGCGAGCGCCCTCCCGGAGATCAGCTCCGGCATCCAGGCCGTCGTCCAGGGGGACAACGAGCTGGCGGTGGCCGACATCTTCGGCGGCAACTCGATCCAGGTCACGCTGTTCCTCGTCGCCGACCTGATCGCCGGGAAGCCGGTGCTCCCGAGCTCCGGCCACGCCAACAGCTGGCTCGCCA
>JAFALP010000317.1 GCA_019234175.1 Actinomycetota bacterium
AGCAGCGGCGGGTGGTTGACGACGGCGCGCGCGATCGAGACGCGCTGCTGCTCGCCGCCCGAGAGCTCGTCGGGGAACGAGTTCATCTTGTGCGCGAGCCCGACCATGTTCATCACCTCGGGCACCTTGCGGCGGATGTTCGCGCGCGTTTCCCCCTGCACCTTGAGCGCATATGCGACGTTGTCGGCGGCGCTGCGGCTCGGGAGCAGCTTGAAGTCCTGGAACACGCAGCCGACGTTGCGGCGCAGCAGCGGCACCTTGCCGTGCTTCAGGCGCGTGAGGTCGCGGCCGCCGACCATGATCCGCCCCGCAGTCGGCTCGATCTCCTTCAGCAGGAGCTTGATGAGCGTCGACTTGCCGGAGCCGGACGCGCCGACGATGAAGACGAACTCGCCCTTCTCGATGACGAACGTGACGCCCTTGAGCGCGGCGACGTCGGGCTCGTACACCTTCGTGACGTCGTCGAAGGCGATCATCGAGCCGGCGCCGACAGGCGTCCGCTCCACGTCGCCGACGGTCAGCGGCTGTGGCTCTATCTCAAGCTCTGTCACAAATCGACCCGGTCGCAGAGACCCCGCACCAAAGGGAGGAGTCTAGCGGACGGTTCGGCGAGCTAGTTCCCGTTTCCTGCCGCGTGCAGCAGATATGCGCGGATGAAGCCGTCGAGGTCGCCGTCGAGCACGCCCTGCGCGTTCCCCACCTCGAAGCCGGTTCGCGCGTCCTTCACCTGCTGGTACGGGTGCAGGACGTAGCTGCGGATGGCGTTGCCGCCGAAGCCCATGTTGACGCCGCCGCGCTCGCGGGCGAGCTCGGCCTCGCGCTCCTCCTCCGCCTTCTCGGCGAGCCGCGAGCGCAGGATCTTCATCGCCGTCTCCTTGTTCGCCGACTGGCTGCGCTCGTTCTGCACGGAGACGACGATGTTCGTGGGGAGGTGCGTGATGCGCACGGCGCTGTCGGTCTTGTTCACATGCTGGCCGCCGGCGCCGGAGGAACGGAACGTGTCGATGCGGATCTCGTCGTCGTCGATGTCGACTGCCTCGGCGTCGTCGAGGAGCGGCGCGACGATCACCTGCGCGAAGCTCGTGTGCCGTCGGTGCGCAGAGTCGAACGGGCTGAGGCGCACAAGGCGGTGCTTGCCGCGTTCGGCCTTGAGGATGCCGTATGCGTTCTCGCCCTTGATCGTGAGCGTCGCCGACTTGATGCCGTACTCCTCGCCCGGGCTCGTCTCGAGGATCTCCGTCTGGAATCCCCGCCGCTCGGCCCAGCGCAGGTACATGCGCAGGAGGATCTCCGCCCAGTCCTGCGCGTCGGTGCCGCCCGCGTCCGCCTGGATGGTGACGACCGCGTCGCCCGCGTCGTACTCGCCGGAGAAGAGCGCGTCCTCCTGCAGCTGTGCGAGCTCCTGCTGCGTCTCGCGCAGGACCGGCTCCAGCTCCTCGTCCGGGAACGTGCCCGCGCCCTCGTCCAGGAACGCGACGTTGGACTGCAGCCGCTGGTAGCGCTCGAGCTTGCGCTGCGTGCGCGTGTGCTCGGCCGACAGCTTCGCGGCGCGCTGCTGGTCGCTCCAGAAATCGGGTCGGGCGAGCTCGTCCTCCAGCTCGGCGAGGCGGGTCGTCAGCGAGGCGACGTCAAAGGTAACCACGGACCCAGTCGAGCTGGGCCCCGATCTCCTCGAGCTGTTCCTGCAGCGTGCGTTCGCGTTCGTCCGCCATAGCGCGGGCATCGTAGCGGCGCAGTCACGAGTTCCTCACGCTTCCGTGTGGGGGAGTGTCCCCGGTTGGTCCTCTAGAGCCACCCCTTCTCGACGGCGAGGTCGACGGCCTCGCGGCGATTGCGGGCGCCGAGCTTGCGGATGGACGCGCTCAAGTAGTTGCGAACGGTGCCCTCGCTCAGGTGCAGCGCAGCGGCGATGTCGGCGGCGGTGTCATGGCCGGCGGCGGCGGCGAGCACCTCGTGCTCGCGCTGCGTGAGCGGGCTCGTGCCTTCCGTGATCGCCGCGGCGGCCAGGGACGGGTCGACGGCGCGACCTCCGGCAGCCACGGTTCGCACCGCGTCGGCGAGCCGGTCGGCGGGCGCGTCCTTGAGCAGGAAGCCGCTCGCACCGTTCTCGAGCGCCCGCCTCAGGTAGCCCGGCCGCCCGAACGTCGTGAGGATGAGCACCCTCGTCGACGGATGGTCGCGCGCGAGCGCCGCCGCCGCCGCGATGCCGTCGATGCCCGGCATCTCGATATCGAGCAGCGCGACGTCGGGCATGGTCGCCGCCGCGGCGCCGGCGACGTCGTCACCCCGGTCGACCTGCGACACGACCTCGATGTCGGGCTCGAGCGCGAGCAGGCTCGCGAGCGCGCCGCGCACCATCGCCTGGTCCTCCGCGATGAGCACGCGGATCACTGCGACACCGGGACGACGAGCTGCAAACGGAAGCCGCCGTCGGGCCGCGGCCCGGCCTCGAGGCGCCCGCGCAGGCGCGCAGCCCGCTCGCTGAGACCGGCGAGGCCGCTCCCCGCCGGCGCCGCCTGCGACGACGCGGCGCCGTCGTCCTCGACGACGAGCGTGGCCTCGCCGGCGCGGTCGGAGATGCGGACGGCGCAATGCGCGGCGCCGCTGTGGCGGAGGACGTTCGTCGTCCCCTCGCGCACGGCCCAGGCGAACACTTCGTCGACGTCGGCAGGCAGCCGAACCTGCGCCCCGTCGACCTCGTAGGCGATGCCCGCCGCTGCGAGTGCGCTCTGGGCGCCGGCGAGCGCGTCGACGAGCGCGAGCTGCCGGTAACCCTGCACCGCCTCGCGCACCTCGGCGAGCGCCTGCCGTCCGACCGCCTGGACGTCGGCGAGCTCTGCCGCCGCGCGCTTCGCATCGGTCTCGATCAGCTTCGCCGCCAGCTCGCTCTTCAGGTTGATCACCGAGAGGCTGTGCCCGAGCAGGTCGTGCAGGTCGCGCGCGATCCGCAGCCGCTCGTCGGTCACCGCGAAGCGCGCAAGCTCGTGCCGTGCCGCCTGCAGCTCGCGGTTGACGCGGATCTGCCGGTTGAACGCGGTCATCATCGTCCCGATCGCGACGATGACGAGCACGTACGACGCGACCGCATCGCCCTTCGAGCCTGTCGCCGTGGCCGCGATGCCGACGCCGACGGCCGTCGCGACGACGATGACGAGCGCCGCGTCCGCGCGGAGGCGCATCCCCGCAGCCGCGACGAAGTAGACGAAGAGGATCGCGAACGACCCAGGCGCGCCGAGGCTCAGCATCACGATGGGAAGGACGAGGAGCGCGGCGATGAAGACGAGCGTCGCGCGCGGCCCGAGCCGGAGCCGGTACCCCGCACGCATCGTCAGCACGTAGAGCGCGACGAAGGAGATCCACAACACCGTCGTCACCGCGACGCGCGCCGTCCCCATCGAGCTTCGGTAGAGGTCGGAGACGGGCCCGACGATGAACAGGAGCCCGACCCCGACCCCGGCCGTGAGCCGAAGCATCTGACCGGGGCCGGGCTCGAAGGCCCGAACGGGCTCGACGAGCGACGTGAGGCTAGGCCTTCTTCGTGTCACGGACGTAGGCACGCCTGGCGAGAATGGTCGCACCGATCGTCCATGCGGCGATCACGACCCATCCCTTCGTCCCCCAGCCCGACCCGCCGAGGCCGATGTGCGCGGCCTGCACGAGCCAGTACGACGGGAGCCCCTGGCCGATGACATGGAGCGCCCCGTGATTGCCGAGCGGGAACCAGACACCGCCGAGGAACGCGAGCAGCGCCGTGGAGCCGCCGAGCGCCGGGCCGATCGACTCGGACGTGATCACGTGCCCGATGAAGATGCCGAGCGCGGCGAACGGGATGAGGCCGATGAGGATGAACCACGTCATCTTCACCCAGTTGCCCGCGTCGAGGCGGACACCGAGCGCCGCGCCTGCGGCGTACAACAGCCCGATGGTGATGAGGCACATCGCGTAGCCGGTCAGCACCTTCGTGCGGAAGTACGTGCGCGGCGACAGCGGGGTGATTCGCAGCTGCCGGTTCCAGCCGACGCCGCGCTCCGCGGCGATGCGTGCGCCCGTGGAGAGCATCGCGTTCATCGTCCCGAACGCGAGGAGACCGACCATGAAGTAGAGCGGCGCGGAGATGCCACTACCGTTCAGGTCGTGCACGTGCCGGTTCGGGGCGGCGATGAGGATGTAGAGAAGGAGCGGGAATCCGAACGCGAAGATGAGGAAGCGCCGGTTGCGGAACGTGCGAAGCAGCTCGTACTTGGCGTAGGTGGTGAACGTCATTCGTCCTCCTTGGCGGTCAGCTCGACGAATGCTTCCTCGAGCCCTGCGCCGGCGATCTCGATGTCGGTCGCGTCCTGGTAGCGCGCGAGCAGCGCGCGGATCGCCGTGTCGGAATCGGTGCAGGTGAGCGTCCACGCCTCCCCCCGGCGCTCGACCTGTG
The DNA here is from genome assembly GCA_019234175.1 of Actinomycetota bacterium. Taxonomy (GTDB): domain Bacteria; phylum Actinomycetota; class Thermoleophilia; order Gaiellales; family Gaiellaceae; genus Palsa-739. Next base: position 4,424 of record JAFALP010000317.1, read on the forward strand.
CGACGCCGGGTAGCGATTCGAGCCCGGCCTGGTCGGCGTGCGGGAGCGTGCCGCGGATGTGGCGGCGGCCAACCATCGCCTTGATCTCGTTCGGCGGCCCATCGGCGACGACCTTGCCGTGCGCCATGAGGATGATGCGGTCGGCGTATGCGTCCGCCTCCTCGAGGTAGTGCGTCGCGAACAGGACCGTGCGGCCCTCGGCCGCGAACTCGCGCATCGTCGCCCAGAAGGCCCGTCGCGCCTCGACGTCCATCGCCACCGTCGGCTCGTCCAGGACGAGCAGGTCGGGATTGCTGACGAGCGCGAGCGCGAAGCGCGCGCGCTGCGTCTCTCCGCCGGAGAGCTTCTGGGTCATCCGGTCGGCGATCTCGTCGATCCCCGTCAGCGCGATCGCCCGGTCCGGCGTGAACAACCGCGGGTAGAGCGCGGCCACCATCGTGGTCAGCTCGCGCACGGTGAGGTCGCGGATGAGCCCGCCCGACTGCAGCATCGCGCCGATGCGTCCGGCCTTCACCGATTCGTGCGGGGACGCGCCGAACACCTGCACGGCGCCCTCGTCGGGGTCGAGCAGGCCGAGCATCATGTCGATGGTCGTGGACTTGCCGGCGCCGTTCGGCCCCAGCAGCGCGACCGTCTCTCCCGCCTGGATGCTGAGGTCGATCCCGCGGACGGCGTGCACGGGGCCGCGCTCGCCCGGGAAGGACTTCACGAGTCCCTGCACCGTCACCCCGGAGGTGCCGGCGACGGGCATTCGTGTCATTTCCAGCGT
>JAFALP010000030.1 GCA_019234175.1 Actinomycetota bacterium
GTTGGACGAGCCGACGTCGAAGTAGGAAGGCCGCCATGCCCTTGTGGCACCGCATCGTCATCGCAGCAGCCGTCTTCCTCGCCGTGTGGATCCTCGAGCGGGTCGTCGACCTGTGGCTGCGCCACAAGACGCTGCCGCCGGAGGCGAACACGCGCTACCGCGTGCTCCGCCGCAGCATCAGCACCGCCATCCTCGTCGTCGGGCTCTTCTCCGCGCTGCTCGTCATCCCCGAGGTGCGCGCGCTCGCCGGCGGCCTCCTCGCCTCGTCGGCCGTCCTCGCGCTCGTCGTCGGCTTCGCCGCTCAGGGGACGCTCTCGAACTTCGTCGCCGGGATCCTCATCGCCATCTCGCAGCCGGTGCGGCTCGGCGACCGCGTCAGCTATGCGGGCGTGGACGGCGTCGTCGAGGAGATCGGCGTCACGTACACGTTCATCCGCGCGGCCGACGGGACGCGGCTCGTCGTGCCGAACAACAAGCTCGCCTCCGACACGATCCTCAACTCGACGATCCGCAACCGCGAGACGTTCGCCGAGGTGACGGTGCAGCTTCCGCTGGCGTGCGATCTCGCCGCGGCCGTCGACGCGCTGAACGAGGAGCTCGCGGGCGAGCACGAACCGCACGTCGCCGTCATCGGTCTCGACGGCAACGCCACGGTGCGTCTGCGCGCCGCCGCGCCCGACGCGGCGAGTGCGCTTCGACTGGAGAGCGAGCTCCGGCTGCGTGTGCATGGGCGCCTGCGCGCGCTCGGCGTGTTCGCATGAGCGCGTACCGCAAGCGGAAGCGCCGGCAGAACGCGCGCCGGCACGTCGTCCGCCGGCGGCTGATCATCATCGGGCTCGTCCTCTCGCCCTTCCTGCTCGTGGCGGCGACGCTCGGCGGCGAGGCGGCGTTCAGCTCGAGCTGCGACCTCAGCGCGCTCCGGCCGGTGTCGGTCGGCCAGAACAGCGTCGTGTATGCGTCCGACGGGAGCGAGCTCGGCGTCATCCCCGCCGAGCGCAACCGCACCCCCGTCTCCGCGAGCGAGATGAGCCCCTGGATTCCCCGGGCGACGGTCGCGATCGAGGACCGCCGCTTCTACGAGCACGGCGGCATCGACCCGATCGGGATCGCGCGCGCGATCGTCGCCGATGTCGAAGCCGGGAAGATCGTGCAAGGCGGATCGACGATCACGCAAGAGCTCGTGCGCAACCTCTACCTGTCGCGCGCGCGGACGTTCCAGCGCAAGCTCACCGAAGCGTGCCTCGCCATCAAGCTCGGGCACGACTGGTCGAAGCAGCGCATCCTCACCGCGTATCTCAACCAGATCTACTACGGCAACCATGCGTACGGGATCGAGGCGGCGGCGGAGACGTACTTCTCCGAGCCGGCGCGTTCGTTGACGCTCGACCAGGCGGCGCTGCTCGCAGGGCTGCCGCAGGCTCCGTCCGTTTACGACCCCTTCGTCAATGCGTCGGCGGCGCTCGTGCGGCGCGACGCCGTGCTGCACGCGATGCTCGTGAACGGCGACATCTCCAAGTCGGAGTACGACGCCGCATATGCGATCCGGGCTCTCGGCCTGCACGCCGGCTCGCAGTACACCGCCATCCGCGAGCCGTACTTCTTCAGCTACGTCGAGGATCTCCTGCAGCAGGAGTACGGGACGAACACCGTGCGCGAAGGGGGGCTCAAGGTCTACACCACCATTCGCCCCGGCTTGCAGAACGCGGCGAACGCCGCGGTCACGCACGTGCTGAACGAGCCGACCGATCCCGCGTCCGCGATCGTCGCCGTCGACCCCGCCACAGGCGCCATCCGTGCGATGACGGCGGTGACGCCGGGCAAGACGGGCAACCAGTTCAACTTCGTCACGAGCGCTGCGCGCCAGCCGGGCTCGACGTTCAAGACGATCGCGCTCGCCACCGCCGTCTCGGAAGGAGTCGATCCGTTCACGACCGACTACCTCTCCGCCCCGTTCTACTACGCGCCGCTGAAGTGGAACGTGCAGACGTACGAGCACACGTACAAGGGCGTGGAGTCGCTGGAGAGCGCGACGATCCAGTCCGACAACACCGTGTACGCGCGCCTCGCGCTCGACGTCGGCGCCCAGAACATCGTCGCGATGGCGCGCAAGCTCGGCATCCGCACGTCGCCGCTGACGCCGAACCCGTCGATCGCGCTCGGCGCAGAGAGCGTGACGCCGCTCGAAGAGGCGAGCGCATATGCGACGCTCGCAGCGCAGGGGATCTATTCGAAGCCGATGGCGATCACGAAGGTCGTCCTGCCCGACGGCAAGGTGGACACGGACGCGGGCTGGGGCAAGCCGCAGCGGCAGCGCGTCATTCCCGACTGGGTGGCGAGCACGGTGACGCAGGTGCTGGAGCAGAACATGCTGTACGGGACAGGGACCGGCGCGCACGTGTCCGGCCGCACCGACGCCGGAAAGACGGGGACGACGGACAACTACGCCGACGCGTGGTTCTCGGGATACACGCCGACACTCGAGGCGACGGTGTGGATCGGGTATCCGCAGGGCGAGATCCCGATGCTCGACGTGCACGGGATCGCCGTCTCCGGGCCGACGTTCCCGGCGGACATCTGGCACCTGTTCATGGAGTCGGCGACGGCAGGCAGGCCGAACGTCGACTTTCCGGCGCCGAGGACGAAGCCGGTGTGGCAGAACTGGCACGGCCAGTACGAGTACGGGCTCGCCTATTCGACGTCGACTGCGACGACGACGGTCTCGACCCCGGTCGCGAAGCCGACGCCCTCCACGACCGCGACCGTGGTGGAGCCGACGACGACGGCAGCTCTTCCGACGGTGACGGCCGCACCTCCGCCGACGGTCACGACCGCGCCGCCGGACACGACGATTCAGACGCAGACGACGACGCCCTAGGTCGTCGTCGCCGGTGCCGTTGTGGTGTCGGTCGTCGGCGGCGCCTGCGTGGTCGTCGTCGGCGGTAGGACCGTCGTCACCACGGTCGTCGGCGGCGGCGGCGGAGGCGGCGTGCGGTGCGTCGTCGTGAACGGCCGCGTCGTCGTGGGCGGCCGCGTCGTGGTCGTAGGCGTCGTCGTGGTCGGAGCCGTCGTGCTCGTCGTCGGCGCCTGCGTCGTCGTCGGCGTCGAGCGCGTGTGCGTCTTCCGCGTGGAGGTCGCCGGCAGCGTGGCCGGTGTCGCCGGTGCGTCGCCCGGCCGCGTGACGACGTAGGCGAGCGCGGCGCCGGCGAGCGCAAGCAGCAGGAGGAGCGCGACTGCGAGGACCGGGCCTGCGCGCCGACGCCGGCGCGGCGGCGGTCCGGCGGCCGGCATGACGCGCGTCGCATCCTCGGCGGCGAACGACGGCGTCGCGAGGACGGCGTCGCCGAGCTCCGGCCGCAGCGCCGGGTCCTTCGCGAGCGCAGCGTCGGCGGTGGCGGCGAGGTCGGGCGGTGCGTCCCGGCGGATGTCGGCGACGCGCGGCGGCAGGTCGTCGCGATGGCGAACCACGAGCGTGAACGGGTCGTCCGACTCGAACGGGAGCCGGCCCGTCAGCATCCGGAAGAGCAGCACGCCGAACGAGTAGACGTCGCTCGCCGCCGTCGCGGGGAGGCCCGCGGCCTGCTCCGGCGAGATGTACGCGGCGGTTCCGAGCACGGTCCCGGCCTCGGTCAGCGTCCCGTCGCCGGCGGCCATGCGTGCGATGCCGAAGTCGGCGAGCTTCGCACGGCCCTCCTCGTCGAAGAGGACGTTGGACGGCTTCAGGTCGCGATGCACGACCCCGCGCGCGTGCGCGTGCGCGAGCCCGGACGCGATCTCGGCCGAGATGCGCCGCGTGTCGTCGTCGGCGAGTCGTCCCTTCGCGCGCAGGACATCCTCGAGCGTGCCGCCGCGCAGGTACTCGAGCACCATGAACGGCCTGCCGTCCGCTTCGCCGTAGTCGTACAGCTGCGTCACGTTCGGATGCCCGAGTGCGGCGACGGCGCGCGCCTCGCGGTCGAAGCGCGCGATGTCCTCGTTCGGTGCGAGCAGCTTCAGCGCGACCTCGCGGCCGAGCTCGAGGTCGGTTGCGCGCCATACCTCGGACATGCCGCCCCGGCCGAGGAGCGTGTCGAGGCGGTAGCGGCCCGCGATGAGGGTCTCCGCCATCGAGTTACGTTATGGGCGCAACGTGGCGCCTTTACTCACAGTCGCGGAAGCGCAGGCCCGGGTCCTCGCCGCGGTCGTGCCGCTTCCGTCGGAGCCCGTCCCGCTCGCGCGCGCCGCCGGCCGCGTCACCGCGGCGCCCGCGCTCGCGCGCGTCGACCTGCCGCCGTTCCCCAGCTCGGCGATGGACGGGTTCGCGGTCCGCGCCGCCGACACGCCGGGAACGCTTGCCGTCGTCGGCGAGGCCGCCGCCGGCAGCCCGGCCGGCCGGACACTCGCCGCCGGTGAGGCGATCGCCATCTCCACCGGCGGCGTCGTCCCCGACGGAGCCGACGCCGTTGTCCCGATTGAAAACGTTGTCCAGATCGGCAACGGGGTCGAGGTGGAGGGGGTCGGCGCGGGCGCGCACGTCCGGCCGCGCGGCGGGGACGTGCACGCGGGCGATCCCGTCATCGCGGCAGGCGTCCGTCTCGGGCCCGCGCAGCTGGGCGCGCTCGCCGCCGCTGGGTTCGACGCGATCGAGTGCGCCCGCCGCCCGCGCGTCGCCGTGCTCGCCACCGGCACCGAGCTCGTCGCGCCGGGGGCGCCGCTCGGTCCCGGCCAGGTGTACGAGGCGAACGCGCTCATGCTCACCGCTGTGCTCGCCGCCGCCGGCGCCGACGTCGAGGCGCTGCCGCCGGCGGCGGACGACGAGGCGTCGCACCGAGCCGCGCTCGAGCGCGGGCTGGAGGCGGACGTCCTCGTCACGTCGGGCGGCGTCTCCGTCGGGCCGCACGACCTCGTTCGCCGGATCGAGGCCGAGCTCGGCGTCGAGGAGATCTTCTGGCAGGTGGCGATGCGGCCCGGGAAGCCGGTCGCCTTCGGCGTCCGCGGGCGGACGCTCGTCTTCGGCCTCCCCGGCAACCCCGTGTCGTCGCTCGTCGGCTGCGAGCTGTTCGTGAGGCCCGCCGTGCGGGCGCTGCAGGGGCTCGCCGATCCGCTCCCGGGCTACGAGAGCGGCCGGCTGGCGTCGCCGCTGCGCCGCAATTCGGCGCGGGACGACTTCGTCCGGGCGGTCGCGTCCGGCGACGGCACGCTCACGCCGCTTGCCGGCCAGGAGTCGCACATGATCGTCCGTGCGGCCGCGGCCAACGCGCTCGTCCACGTCGAGCGCGGCGACGGCGAGCTGGCGGCCGGCGCCGACGTGCGCTGGCTCCCGCTCGGCTACTAGGGCACGGCGCGCCGCTCTGCCGCCTCGGCCAGGTGGCGCCGGCGGGCGATGACGATCCGCCGCACCGTCTCCCGGATCGGGCCGCGCGGCGGCCGCTCGGACGCGGCCGGGTAGGGCGCGTACCGGCCGGCCGAGATGGCGACCAGCTGCCCGGCGGCGGCGGCCCAGGCGAGCGCGATGACGAAGCCGGACGCGGGGGCGTAGCCGAGGGTCACCAGCCACGCGATGTACCAGAGGGCGTCGAGGCCGAGGCCGTACCGGCCTGCGAACGACCAGACGAGCAGGGCCGGGCCGGCGAATCCGGCCAGGAGGACGGCCGTCCGCAGGGCAAGGTTCCGACCGCGTACCTGCGGCAGCCAGAGCCACAGATGGAGCGACGGGAGCACGAAGATGAGTGCGAACGGGTAGGTGGCGACGACGAGGACGGCGACGACGGCCAGCGCCAGGAGCGCTCCTGCGTGCCCGGCCAGCTCCTCCTCGGGCTCCACCGGGCGGCGCGGGACGAGCGTGTGGCGCGCGACGATCCAGGCGAGGCCGGCGAGGATGGCGACGCCGACGAGGGCCGCCGCCGGCCAGTGCACGTCGGCGAGCGACGGCGGCCGCGCCGAGCCGTCTGGCCAGGCGCCGGCGGCGCCGAAGAGCGCGAAGACGCCGCCGCAGAAGGCCCAGAAGACGAGCCGGCTGCGGTAGCTCCGGAGCGCCGGCGCGATCGGGATCCGGCGGCGGCGGCAGCGCGCGAACAGGTCGACGGCGGCGACGAGGAACGGCAGGAGCATGGCCACGAGCACGATCTCGATCGCCCAGCCGCGCACGATCCGGCTGCCGAGGAAGACGTAGCTGGACGGCCCGGGCGAGAGGGCGATGCCCTGCTCGAGCGCGTCCACGACGTTCTGGGTAGCTCTCCCGATCTGGCCCAGGCGGGCCGCGTCCAGGGCGGTGGGGACGTCGCCGATTCCCTCCTGCGGGCGGTCCGGCGATGTCGTCACCGTCACCGCCGGGACGCCGCGGGCCACGAACGGCGCCTGTTCGTAGGCGCTGTAGGGGAATGCGAGGTCGACGAGCTGGCGGAGGGCGCTCGCCCGCTGCGGCTCCGCCCCGGTCTGCGCCGCCAGCTGGGCCCGGACCGTCTCGACGAGGCCGGAGGCGGGGGAGCGTGCGGTGTCCCCGGTGAGGATCAGACGCGGCAGTCCGCGCCCGGCGATGGCGTCGAGGTCGATGACGGCGATGACGTCCTGGCGCTCGGGCGAGTGGGCGGCGAATGCGGCCGCGCCGGCTGCGCCGTCGGTGGCCCCGTCCGTGGACAGGAACAGGAGCGAGTACGGCAGCGTCAGCTTGGCGGCGCCGCCGGCCGGGGCGTACGCCCGCGCCAGCTCGATCAGGGCGGCCGTCCCGGAGGCGTTGTCGTCGGCGCCGTCGCCCGTGCCGGTGTCGTCCCGGTGGGCGAGGATGACGATTGTCTTGTGGGAGAGCCCTCGCTTCTGGGCGACGAGGTTGACCAGGTGCAGGCGGCCGCGGCCCGGGACGCCGACGGAGAAGTGCTCGGCGCGGACGTCGTAGCCGTACGGCGTCAGCTGGCGGGTGAACCAGCGGGCGGCGGCATCTGCCGGGCCGGTGCCGGGGACGCGGCTGGGGTAGCCGAGCGCGAGCTGCGAGGCGAGGGCCTCCGCATCGCCGCGGTCGAAGGCGGCGGGAAGGTTCGGCGGCTGCAGGGCGGTCGGCCGGGCGACGCTGAACGCAAGCACGAGCAGGGGCAGGCCGACGAGCAGCCAGGTGCCGCGGTACAGGCGGCCGTTCACCGGCCGATCGAGGGAGCCGCGCCGCGGACGGCGCCGCACCGGCGCGGGCGGGACGGCAGCCACGGCGCTCTATAGTAGGACGCGGATCCGGCAGGCTCCCTGTTTTCCCGTGAAATCGACGATGCCCGAGGCCGCGACCATCCTGCTCGTCGACGACGAGGACGCCGTCCAGAAGCTCTTGACCTATCCCCTGGAGCGGGATGGGTTCCGGGTCATGCAGGCGCGGGACGGCGAGGAGGCGCTCCGGGTCTTCGGCTCGGAGCGGGTCGACCTCGTCGTCCTCGACCTCATGCTGCCCAAGCTGGACGGCCTCGAGGTCTGCCGGCGCCTGCGCGCGCAGAGCACCGTGCCCATCTTCATGCTCACCGCCCGGGACGACGAGCTGGACAAGGTGGTCGGCCTGGAGCTCGGCGCCGACGACTACCTGACGAAGCCCTTCTCCGTGCGCGAGTTCCGCAGCCGGGTGCGCGCCCTTCTGCGCCGGGCGGCGCTGGGGTCGCAGGCGGACGGCCGGGACATCATCCGGGCGGACGGTCTCGTCCTCGACCTCGCCCGCCGGACGGTGGAGGCGCACGGCGACCGGGTCGACCTCACCTACGTCGAGTTCGAGCTCCTGCGGACGCTCGCCTCCCGGCCGGGCAGGGTCTTCTCCCGCCAGGCGCTGCTCGAGGCCTTGTGGGGGGATTACGCCTACCGCGAGCCCCGGACGATCGACGTCCACGTCCGTCATCTGCGGGAGAAGCTGGAACGGACGCCGCACGAACCGGAGCTGATCCAGACCGTTCGCGGCGTCGGCTACCGGCTCCAGGGCTGAGATGCACCCGCTCCGCCGCGTCGGCGCCCGCCTGAGCCTCGCGCTCGCGGTCGTCGTCGCCGGCGCCCTCGCCGTCGTCTGGGTGGCCCTCGTCCCCACCCTCCAGCACCGGCTCGTGAACGGCCGCCTGGCGCTGCTCGCCCAGTCCGCCCGCCAGATCGCCCGGACGGAGTCCGCCTCCCCCGACCAGGACTTCATCGAGGACGCGGCCCGCACCTCGGACGCCAACCGGGCCGTCCTCTTCACCACCGCCGCCGCCGGCGGCGAGACGACGCTCCTCGTCACCGCCGACTCCCGCCGCACCGGCACCTCCCAGGACGTCGCCAAGGACTCCGTCGCGCTGCGGGCCGCCCAGACCGACGCGCTCGCCCGCGGCGTCGTCACCCGCGACGGGGAGCCGTTCGCGGAGGTGGCCGTCCCCGACCGGTACGGGAACATCCTCCTCTACTCCGCTTCGCTCCGTTCTGCGTTCGAGAACGTCGACCTCGTCCGCTCGCGCCTCATCTGGGCCGGCCTCGTCGCCCTCGGCCTCGCCGTTCTCGTCGGCTGGGGGGCCGCCTCCGCCTTCGCGCGCCGCCTCCGCCGGCTGGAGCGGGCCGCCGACCGGATCGCCGCGGGCGACTTCGAGGCGCCGGTGGTCGACCTCGGCCGGGACGAGGTGGGGGAGCTCGCCCGCGCCTTCGACCGGATGCGCCGCCAGCTGGCCCAGCTGGACGACGCCCGGCGCGCCTTCATCGCCAACGCCTCGCACGAGCTCCGGACCCCGATCTTCTCCCTCGGCGGCTTCCTCGAGCTCCTGCAGGAGGACGAGCTCGATCCGGAGACCCGGGCGGAGTTCGTGGACGCGATGGCAGAGCAGACGGCCCGGCTGTCGAAGCTGGCCGCCGACCTCCTCGATCTGTCCCGGCTGGACGCAGGCGGGATGCGGGTGGAGGCGGAGCCGGTCGACCTCGCGGACGCCGTGGCGGACATCGTCGAGGAGCTCTCCGGCCTCGCCGCCCGGGGCGACCACGAGCTGGAGGCGGCCGTCCTCGCGCAGGGACAGGCGCTCGGCGACCGCGAGCGCGTCCTCCAGGTCGGGCGGGCCCTGGTCGACAACGCCCTCGTCCACACGCCGCCGGGGACCCGGATCCGGGTGGCGGCAGACGGGGCCATGCTCCGGGTGGAGGATGACGGCCCCGGGATCCCGCTCGAGCACCAGGATCAGGTGTTCGCCCGGTTCACCCGCCTCGACGGCACCCGCGCGTCCGGGAGCGGCCTCGGCCTGGCCATCGCCCGGGAGCTGGCCGAGCGCATGGGCGGGACGCTCACCCTCGAGTCGCGGCCCGGCCGCACCGTCTTCACCCTGGCGCTTCCGGCCGCTCATGCTGTGACGATCGTCACAAAGTAGGCGATCCCGTTAGATCCGGCGCTCCGGCGGGAACGGAGCGGAGCAGCGACCGCGCAGGGCATCGTGTAGAAATCGGCGGGTTTGGCCGGCCGAATCTCGGGAAATCTCAGAGGGAGCATGGACGGGATGCAGCTCGTAGGCGAAGCGACCGAGGCCTCCACCTCCCCCGGGGTCGCCTCCGTCCGGCTGCGCATCCCGGCGAAGGCCGAGTACATCGCGCTCGGCCGGCTCGCGCTCACAGGGCTCGCGCAGGCGTGCGCGCTCGACTCGGACGCGGTCGCCGACCTGAAGCTCGCGCTCACGGAGGCCGTGTCGAACTCCGTGCGGCACGCGTACGGCTCGCCCGGCGAAGGGCAGGTCGAGATCCGCTACGAGCTCAACCGCGACCGCGTCACCGTCGAGGTGGTCGACGACGGCACCGGCTTCGATCCGGACGAGATGCCCTCGTTTGACGGAGACGACCTCACCGAGGGCGGCCTCGGCATTGCCATCATCCGGACGATCGCGGACGAGATCGAGATCGAGTCGCGGCCCGGTGTGCGCGGCTCGCGCCTGCGCTTCGTCAAGCGTCTCGCGTAACACGCGCGTGCGCGAACGGCGCAAGCTCATCGTCGTCTCGAATCGAGGCCCGGTCACGTACGGGCGCGACGCGGACGGCAATCGCACCGAGAGCCGCGGCGGCGGCGGTCTTGCAACCGCGCTGCGTGGGCTCGTCGAACAGCATGACGTGACATGGATTGCGAACGCGATGACCGACGAGGACCGCGTCGTCGCCGGCGAAGAGCAGCGCGAGACGATTCTGCTCGCACAGGATCCGGGTGCGTACGACCTGTACTACAACGTCGCCGCGAATCCGACGCTGTGGTTCGTGCAGCACATGTTGTGGAACCTGCCGTACACCCCCGACTTCGATCGGCACGCGTGGGTCGACGGCTATCGCGTCGTCAACGCGACGATGGCGCGGGCGGTGATCGCCGCGCTCGACCGCGACCCGGCCGCGGCAGTGTTCTTCCAGGACTATCACCTCTATCTCGCGCCGGAGATCGTGCGGCGGGAGCGGCCGGACACGCTCATGTCGCAGTTCGTGCACATCCCGTGGCCGGAAGCGGACGCATGGTCGGTGCTCCCGCCCGACGTTCGCGCGGACGTCTTCACCGGCCTCCTGGCGAACGACGTCGTCGGCTTCCACACGCATCGGTGGCAGCGGAACTTCCTACGCGGCTGCATCGACGTCCTCGACGCCGACGTGGAGGGAGACGTCGTGCGGCACGACGGGCGCGCGACGCTCGTCACGGCGCATCCGATCGGAATCGACACCGTCGATTTCGACGCGCTCAGCGACCGCGACGACGTGCGCGAACGCGAACGCGAGCTCGTCGCGTCGCGTCCCGAGCAGCTCGTCGTGCGCGTCGACCGCACGGACCCCTCGAAGAACATCGTGCGCGGTTTTCGCGCGTTTGCGCTCATGCTCGAACGTCACCCGGAGCTGCGCGGCCGCGTGCGCATGCTCGCGCTGCTCGATCCGTCGCGACAGGACATTCCCGAGTACGCGGACTACGTGGCGGCCATCGAGCACGAGGCGGCTGCGCTCGGCGACGCGGTCGACCTACGCATCGGCGACGACTTCGCGCGCTCCGTCGCGGCATACAAGCAGTTCGACGTCCTGCTCGTGAACTCGGTGTTCGACGGGCTCAACCTCGTGGCGAAGGAGGGCTCGTACGTGAACGGCCGCAACGGCGTGCTCGTCCTTTCCGAGAACGCCGGCTCGTCCGAGGAGCTCGGCGAGTGGGCCGTGAACGTGAACCCGTTCGACGTCTCCACGCAGGCGGACGCGCTCTACGCCGCGCTGGCGATGGACGCCGCGGAAAAGCACCGGCGCGCCGAGGCGATCCGCGCGCACCTGCGTACGCACGACATCGAGGAATGGGGCGCGCTGCAGATGGCCGACCTCGACCGCGTACGATCGACGGTATGAGCGAGCTGTCGCACGTGGACGAGAGCGGCGACGTCCGCATGGTGGACGTGGGCGGCAAGCCGCTCTCGCGCCGGCGGGCGGTGGCGCGCGCGGAGGTGCGCATGTCGCCTGCGACCGCGCAGCGCCTTCGCGAACTCCCCAAGGGCGATGCGCTCGCGACCGCCCAGCTGGCCGGGATCATGGCGGCGAAGCGGACGAGCGAGCTCATTCCGCTGTGCCATCCACTGCCTCTGACGCACGTCTCGGTCGAGCTGGAGGTCGCGGACGACGCGGTCGAGATCGTCGCGGCCGCGGAGACGACCGCACAGACCGGCGTCGAGATGGAGGCGCTCACCGCGGCGAGCGTCGCCGCGCTCACGGTCTACGACATGGCGAAGGCGATCGACAAGGGAATGGTCGTCGCCGAGGTACGGCTCGTCGAGAAGACGAAGGACCCGGTCTGAACGCGGCGGTCCTCACCGTCTCCGACCGCGTCTCGCGCGGTGAGGCGGAGGACGTGAGCGGCGACACGCTCGCGGAGCTGCTCGCCGCCGACGGCTACGACGTCGAACGCCGCGTCGTCGCCGACGAGCGCGACGCCATCGCGGCCGCCCTGCGCGAGCTGGTCGCGTCGTCGCGGCTCGTTCTCACGACGGGAGGGACCGGCGTCGCCCCTCGCGACGTGACGCCGGAGGCGACGCGCGACGTCGTCGACCGCGACGCCTCCGGCATCGCCGAGGCGCTGCGGGCGGACTCGCGCGCACGCACGCCGCACGGACTTCTCTCCCGCGGCGCCGCGGGCATCGCCGGGTCGACGCTCGTCGTCAACCTCCCCGGCTCGCCGGGCGGATGCCGCGACGGGTACGCGGTGCTGCAGCCGGTGCTCGAGCACGCGCTCCGCCTGCTCGCCGACGAGGCTACCGTCCATCGCCAGACATGACCGTCGTCGCACCGCTGCCCGCGCGCTTCGCGCGCCTCGTGAAGATCGAGCACACGGTCTTCGCGCTGCCGTTCGCGTACGTCGGCGCGTTCCTCGCCGTGGGGAAGACGCCCTCTGCGCACGACCTCGTGTGGATCACGCTCGCGATGGTGGGCGCGCGGTCGCTCGCGATGGCGCTGAACCGCCTCGTCGACGCGGGCATCGACGCGCGCAATCCACGGACCGCCGGCCGCGAGCTTCCGAGCGGCCAGCTCTCGGTCGTGCAGGTGGCGCTCTTCTGCGCCGCCTCGCTGGCGCTCTTCCTCGTCGCCGTCTTCCAGCTCGCGCCGAAGACGCACTTCCTCTGGCCGATCCCGGTCGTCGGCTTCGTCGTCTACCCGTACCTGAAGCGCGTTACGTGGCTGTGCCACTTCTGGCTGGGCGCCGTCGACGGGCTCGCACCGGTCGGCGCCTGGGTGGCGATCACGAACCACCTGCCGTGGCAGGCGTGGATGCTCGGCGCGGCGGTGGCGTTCTGGGTCGCCGGCTTCGACTGCTTCTACGCGCTCTTCGACGTGGACGTCGACCGTGCGGAGGGACTGCACTCGATCGCGACGCGCTTCGGCGTCCGCGGCGCGTTCGCCGGCGCGCGCATCTCGCACGTCGCGACGGTTGCGTGTCTCGTCGCCGCGGGCGCCGGCCTTCCGGTCGGTGCGCTCTACTGGATCGGCGTCGCGGCGGTGGCCCTGCTGCTCGCGTACGAGCACTCGCTCGTGCGGCCGAACGACCTGCGCCGCCTCGACGCGGCGTTCTTCACGATGAACGGCGTCATCAGCGTCGTCTTCGCCGCGTTCGTCGTGCTCGACGTCGTCACATGACGTCGACGACTGGCGGCTGCTCGAGCGTCTTCAGCACCACGCAGTAGCGCAGCGTCTTCTCGATCAGCTCCTCGCGCCGGTCGCCGGCGCCCTCCACGTCGAAGCGCAGGGTGATGCGGTCGAAGCCGACCGGCACCTCGCGGTCGATGCCGAGCGTTCCGCGCAGGTCGAGCTCGCCCTCTGCCGTCACCTCGATCTTCGTCGTCTCGATGCCGGACGCGGAGGCGACCATCTGGCACGTCACCTGGGCGCAGGCGGCGAGAGCGCCGAGCAGGAGATCGCCGGAGCACGGGGCCGTCCCCTCGCCGCCGACGCCCGCGTGCGCCTGGGCCGCGTAGACGGCGCGGCCGATGTCGACGGAGCACGCAGCGGCGCCGCCCGTCTCACCGCCGCGCGCGATCAACGTGATCCGCGCCTTGCTCGGCTCGGCGCGGTAGCGGTCCTTCAGCGGCCGCTGGGCTTCGCGCAGATCCACGCGCCTACACTAGCCCTCCATGCTCACCGCGCGGAAGCTCGGCAAGCGATACGGCGACAAGCGCGTCCTGCGCGGCGTCGACCTCGACGTCGCACTTGGCGACCTCGCGCTCGTCACCGGCCCGAACGGGTCCGGCAAGACGACGCTCCTGCGTATCTGCGCCGGCCTCGCACTGCCGACGGAAGGCGAGATCGCCGTCGACGTCCCGCGCGCGCGCGTCGGGTATCTCGCGCACGAGCCGCTCGTGTACCGCGAGCTGACCGCGTTCGAGAACCTCGACCTGTACGGCCGGCTCTATCGCGTTCCCGAACGCCGGGAGCGCATCGGCATGCTGCTCGAGCGCTTCGGGCTGTGGGAAGTCCGTCACGACCGTGTCGCGTCGTACTCGCGCGGGATGACGCAGCGGCTCGCACTGTGCCGCGTGCTGCTGCACGATCCGCAGCTGCTCGTGCTCGACGAGCCGTTCACCGCGCTCGACGAGGCGGGCGCGGCCCTGCTCGACGCGCAGCTGGCGGAGCTCGTCGGGGATCGCACACTGCTCGTCTCCACCCACGACCCGGACCGCATCGCATCGCTCGCGACCGTGCGGCTCGCCCTCGCATGAACTACGCCTACGACGTCGGCGCCCTCGCGCGCAAGGACCTTCTGCTCGAGCTGCGCGCGCGCGACACGCTGCCGGCGATGCTCCTCTTCGTCGTCGCGACCTTCGTCGTCTTCCACTTCGCGCTGCCCGCACACTCGTCGCAGCTCGCCGCCAGCGGGCTCCTGTGGGTCGCGATCATCTTCACCGCGCTCCTCGGCCTCGGCCGCGCCTTCGTCCCCGAGCGGGAGCAGCGAACGCTCGACGGCCTCGTGCTGGCGCCGTGCGACCGCAGCGCCATCTGGCTCGCCAAGGCGATCGCCACCTTCGCGTTCCTCGCCGCCGCCGAGGTGGTCGCCCTTCCGGTCTTCGCGCTCTTCTTCCACGGCCTCCATCCCGCCACCGTCGGCGCCGTCGCCCTCGCCGACGTCGGCATCTGCGCCGTGGGGACGTTCCTCGGTGCGATGGCGGTGGCCACCCGTGCCCGCGACCTGCTCCTCCCGCTCCTCTTCCTGCCGCTCGCCATCCCGGTCGTCGTCGGCGGCGTGGGCGCGAGCGTGGCGGGCTCGCCCGGCCGCTACCTCGCCTTCCTCGCGCTCTACGACGCCGTGTTCGGCCTGCTCTGCTGGGCCGCCTTCGAGTACGTCGTCACCGAGTAACCTGGTCCCCGGTGTTCAGGGTCTACCGACTGCCGCTGCCGGCGCTGGCGGCGGCGTCCCTCGTGCTGGTGACGACCGCGCTCGCGCTCGTGTTCTTCGTCGCGCCGAACGACGCCGACCAGGGCTTCTCCCAGCGGATCTTCTACTTCCACGTCTCCATCGCGTTCACCGCCTACGCCTGCTTCGCCGGGGGCGCCTGGAAGGCCCTCAGGGTTCTCTGGAAGCGCGACCCGAACGCCGACCTGGAGAGCTACGTCGCCATCCACCAGGGCGTCATCTTCGGGACGCTCGTCCTGCTCACCGGCTCGATCTGGGCGAAGATCTCCTGGGGCCACTGGTGGCTCTGGAGTGAGGACGAGCTCGTGCTCTTCCTCGTCCTCTACCTCTTCTACTGCGCGTACTTCATGCTCCGCTACTCCGTCGATCCCGGTCAGCAGCGCGCGAACTTCTCGGCGGTGTACGCGCTCTTCGGCGTCGTGCTCATCCCGATCAGCTTCCTCGCCATCCGGATCGCAAAGAGCTTCATCCACCCGCAGGTGTTCACGCTGCACGGGCCGAACTTCGGCGGCTGGATCCTCGT
>JAFALP010000399.1 GCA_019234175.1 Actinomycetota bacterium
GCGCGGCTCGAGCGGTTCGTCGAGCGCTTCCGCGCGAAGAAGGACAAGGCGCGGCAGGCGCAGGCGAAGCTGACGCAGATCGAGCGGCTGCAGGCCGAGCGCGGCGCCGCCGCCGGCGAGGTCGCGCTGCTGTCGCGCAGGCAGCGCTCGCTCGGCTTCAAGTTCTTGAAGCCGGAGCGCAGCGGACGCATCGTCGTCGAGACGGACGGCCTCCAGCTCTCCATCGGCGATCGCGTGTTGCTTCGCGATGCGTCGTTCGCACTGGAGCGCGGCGAGCACGTCGCGCTCGTCGGCCCGAACGGCTCCGGCAAGACGACCCTGCTGGAGGCGATCGTGAACGAGCGCGGCGTGCGCATCGGCCACGGCGTGCAGGTCGGCTACTTCTCGCAGCAGGAGATGGAGCTGGACGCACGCGGGTCCGTCCTGCAATGCGTGCAGACGATGACGGGCTTGTCGCGGCCGGACGCACAGTCGCTGCTCGGCCGCTTCCTCTTCTCCGGATGGGAAGCGCACGAGAAGCCGGTGTCGGTCCTGTCCGGCGGCGAGCGGCGCCGGCTCGCGCTCGCGATCACGGTCGCGTCCGGCGCGAACTTCCTCGTGCTCGACGAGCCGACGAACCATCTCGACCTGGAGAGCCGCGAGGCGCTCGAGGCGGCGCTCGACGCGTTCCCGGGCACCGTGCTGCTCGTGTCGCACGACCGCGCGCTCCTCGACGCCATCGCCGAGCGCACGCTCGCGATCGAGGACGGCGAGCTGCACGCCTACGACGGCGGCTGGGCGGACATGCTGCGGCGGCGCGAGGAGCGTGCCGCTCCGGCGCCGCCCGCAAAGGCGCCGAAGGCAAAGCCACAGCGGGTGGCCAAGCCGCGCCCGTCGGAGCTCGAACGGCTCGAGGCGGAGATCGCCGCGCGCGAGGCCGAGGTGGCCGAGCTGGAGGTGCAGCTCGCCGCCGACTGGACGAACGTCGACGTCCTCGCCGCGCACAAGAACGCGCGCGACGGGCTCACGGCGTTACTCGAGCGGTGGGAGGCGCTTTTCGAAGCACAGGCTGAGCGCGCGTGAGTCGTACGGCGGGTAGCACGGGATGCGCGCGTAGCCGGACGACTCGTAGAGGCCGAGCGCTTCCTGCTGCAGGTCGCCGGTCTCGAGCACGAGCGACGTGTAGCCGAGCCGGCGCGCCTCCGCCTCCAGCTCGACGAGGACGCCCCGCCCCAGGCCGCGGCCGCGATACCCGGGAAGGACGTACATGCGCTTGAGCTCGCCGCGCATCTCGTCGAAGCGCGCCACGCCGCCGCACGCGACGGCCGTGCCATCGTCGTCGCGCACCACGAGGAAGACGCCGTCAGGCTCGACGAACATGGAGGCCTCTCGCGCCGGGCCGATGTCGGCCTCGCCGTCGTAGAGGCCGCGCATCTCCGCCTGTTGCGCGTCCGTCAGCGCGCGGACGTCGGGCGAGTCGAACGGCTCAGGCCCAGAACGCATCGAAGCTCGAGTCGAGCGGGACCGCTGTGACCTCCGTGATCCGCCCGTCGGAGATGCGCATGACGAGCGCCTGGTCGACGTCGAGGTCGATCCCGTTGCGCGTGCCCATCGCGCGGTAGATCGCCACCGCCCAGTCGTCGTCGGCGAGCACGGTGTGCAGGCTGCTGCGATACGTGCCCTCCGTCTCGGTGCCGGTGCGGCGGAGAAACGCGACCACGTCGAGCGGGCCGCGGTACTCGCCGCTCATCGCCGTGTTCCCGGGGACGCGCCAGACGACGTCGCGTGAAAGCGCGGCGGCGATCACCTTCGGGTCGCGGCCGAACGCGGCGAAGAGCCGCCGCACGAGGGCGGCGTTCGGGTGCTCCTCCGTCACTCGGCCGCGAGGGTCGCGACGACGGCCTCGGCGATCACCCTCAGCGGCCGCCCGGACGCCTGGCTCGCCTTGCGCAGCCGCGCGAACGCGTCCTGCTCGGAGAGCTTCTCCTTCTCCATGAGCAGGCCCTTCGCGCGCTCGATCACCTTGCGCGCGGCGAGCGCCTCCGCGAGCGACTCCGCCTCCTCGCGCACTGCCTGCAGCTCCTCGTGCCGTGCGCGCGCCGCAGCGATCGCGGGCAGGAGGTCCTGCTCGCGGAACGGCTTCACCAAGTAGCCGAAGACGCCAGCCTCGACAGCGCGGCTGACGAGCTCCTCCTGACCGTATGCGGTGAGCATCACGATCGGGATGGGCCGCTCGTCGAGGATGCGCCGCGCCGCCTCGATGCCGTCCGCCTTCGGCATCTTCACGTCCATGATCGCGAGGTCTGGCTGCTCGGAACGGGCGAGCGAGACGGCCTCGTCGCCGTCGCGCGCCTCGGCGACCACCTCGAAGCCGGCGCGCTCGAGCATCTCCTTCAGGTCGAGACGGATGATCGTCTCGTCTTCGGCGACCAGGATCCTCATGCGTGCACAGCATTCCTGAGACGGATGCCGCTGTAGTCGAGGGTCGACGAGACGACCTCGTCCCACAGCGAGAGGAGATCGTCGTCGGCACGTAGCTCGATCCCGGCTTCCTCGTGCAGGCGAACGAGATCACGGAGGTCGACGACGTCGACGGGTTCGACCGCGGAATCCGTGATCCAGAACCGGTCCCACGCATCGAACGGCTCTTCGGGAAGGCGATATGCGAATACACGCGCCGTCCGCATCGACTCGAGCCAGCGGGGCTCGACGATGTGCACCCGACGCGTCGCGTCACCGCCGAGAAACCGAACAACGTCGTCGTCGGTTGTCCCCGAGTTCGCCCAGAACGTCGCGCGCGGGCATTCGCGCGGGAACCAATAGAGCGGGAGGTGGCGGGTGTCGATCGCCCACACTCTTCCGTTGCGGGGCTCAAAGCGCTCGATGCCGGCGTCGTCGCTTACGTGCCAGAGCGCGCGCAGGCCTTCGCCGGGGTAAGGAGGCGCCGGCTCCATCAGATGACCGTTACGAGCTCGCGCGGCTCCGGCCAATACAGAAGCTCCGCCGCCTCGGCACGCGTGACCCAGCGGTAGTCGTCGTGCTCCCAGTCGAGCGTCGGCTCCCATCCTGCGGGCGCGTCGGCGGCGAATGCCTCCACGTGCATGCCGTCGTAGTCGAACGGGCGGTCGA
>JAFALP010000180.1 GCA_019234175.1 Actinomycetota bacterium
GAAGTACTGGCCGCAGCTGCTGGTGAAGGCCGGCACGAAGCCGAGCGCGGGATCGGGCGTCACTTCGTCGCTCCTCGGCACGATCAAGGCTGCGCACGGGATGGCGCAGGTCACGTACGCAGGCTTCCCGCTCTACTACTTCGCCGGCGACAAGGCTGCCGGGCAGGTCGGCGGCCAGGGCTTCGAGTCCCAGTGGTACGTCGTGGACGCGAAGGGCGCATTCGTGAAGCACGCCGTGAGCTCGGGCGGCGGCGCACCCGCGCCGACGACGACCTCGTCGGCGGGCGGAGCCTGGGCCTAGCCCGAGGCGGTCGCTCGGCGGAGCGAGACGACCAGCACGAGAAGGACGGCGAGCGGCATCACCCACCACGAGGCGATGCCGCCCGCCGCGACCAGCGCCGTGATGCCGATGGCGGCGATGATCATCACGGCGGCGACCCAGTCGTCCCCGACGATGAAGTTCCACCAGAACTTGCCGAACGCGACGACGTACTTCACGCGCGCGCTCCGGCGGTGACGAGCATCTCGCGCCGGCGGCGCTTGAGGACGGCGACGAGGCCGAACGACACCGCGAGCACGAACGCGAGCACGCCGAAGATGGCGGCGTCGCTGCCGGGCCAGCTGCCGCCGGCACCCTCGGTCGACCAGAAGATCCCGAACGTCGTCAGAAGCACGCCGACGGCGAACTTGATCGTGTTCTCCGACACCCGTGCGAGCGGGGCGCGGACGGCGAACCCGACGCCGGCCACGAGCAGGATGGCGGCGCCGGCGCCGAGGGCGGCGAGCGGGATGCTGCCCTGCGCGCTCCCGAACGTGAGCACGATGAAGGCGACCTCGAGCCCTTCGAGGAGCACGCCCTTGAACGAGAGCGTGAAGCCGTACCAGTCGACGCCGCCGCGCTCGACGTGCTCGGCCGTCTTCGCCTCGGCCACCTCCTTCGCATAGGCGGCGTCCTCGTCCTTCGTCGCCTTGAAGCCGCTGGCGCGGAGGATCGCCTTCCGCAGCCACTGGAGGCCGAAGGTCAGGAGCAGGCCGCCGACGACGACGCGCAGCGCATTCAGCGGGATGACGGTCAGCGCGGGGCCGAGGGCGGCGACGATCGCCGCGAGCACGACGAGGGCGGCGGCGACGCCGGTCAGCGACGAGCGCCAGCCGCGGGCGACACCGGAGGCGAGCACGATGGTCAAGGCCTCGATGCCCTCGACCGCGCTGGCGAGGAAGGCGGACAGGACGAGAAAGACCCCCGAGGTCACCGCAGGGACGGTAGCCGAACTCTGGCGTACCATTCGGCAGCCGTTGCCACGACCGGGAGGGGGCCTTGGTCACGCACGACGTCGCAGACGCCGACCAGCTACACCGACGAGAGCACCAGCAGGCGCTGGTGGCGGAGCTCGGCCGCGCCGCCCTGACCGGCACGCCGCTCGCCCAGGTTGTGGCAGACGCGGTCGCCGCCGTCGCCGACGGGCTCGTGGCCGACCGCGTGGCCATCTTCGAGCCGGACGCCGACGCGCGCGCCCTCGAGGCCACGGTCTCCGCCGGTTGGCCCCCCGGCGAGGACCGCATCCCGCTGGACGCCGCCTCGCCGATCGCGCAGACGTTCCGCGAGCGGGACTCGCGGATGGCCGGCAGCCTCGCCGCCGCTCCGCTCCGCGGCGAGGGCGGCGTCATCGGCGTGCTCGCTGCCGGCGCCAGCGGCGCGCTCAGCGCCGACGACGTCCTCTTCCTGCGCAGCGTCGCCAACCTGATCGCAGCCGTCACCGCGGGCGACCGCGCCGAGGAGGCACGCAAACGCAGCGAGGAGGCCCTCGGCTTCCTGGCCGAGGCGGGGAACATGCTCGCCGAGAGCCTCGACTACGACGTGACGCTTTCGACGCTCGCCGACCTCGTCGTCCCGCGGCTCGCCGACTGGTGCATCGTCGACCTGGCGGAGGACGACGGGACGATGCGCCGCGTCGCCGTCCGCGCCGCCGACCCGCATAAGCAGCAGGTGCTCGACATGGTGCACGACGAGTACCCGCCCGTCATCGGCTCGGGCCAGCCTGCGGGCCAGGCCCTCGCCAGCGGCGGGACGGTGCTCTTCCCCGAGTTCACCGCCGAGAGCCTGCGCAAGACGACGCTCGACGACCGCCACTACGAGCTCATGTCGCAGCTCGACCCGCGCTCCGCCGTCGCCGTCGCGCTCGTCGCCCAGGGCCGCGTGCTGGGCGCGCTCACCTTCGCCTGGTCCGAGTCTGGACGACGGTACGAGTCGTCGGACGCGATGCTCGTGGAGGAGCTCGCGCGCCGCGCCGCGCTCGCCATCGACAACGCCAGGCTCTATCGCAGCGAGCTCGCGGCGCGCCAGACGGCGGAGGACGCGCAGGAGCGCATCGGCTTCCTCGTCGACGCAAGCGACGTCCTGGCCAGCTCCCTCGACTACGACGAGACGCTGCGTGCGCTCGCGCGGCTCGCGGTCCCGCGGCTCGGCGACTGGTGCGTCATCTACATCGTCCGTCCGAACGGCGAGATCGAGCGGCGCGCCGTCGAGCACGCGGGCGGGCGCCAGGACATCATCCGCACGATCCTCGAGGCGCACCCGCTGCTGCCGGACGCGCCCGTCGGCGTCCCCGCCGTGATCCGCACCGGTGTGTCCGAGCTCGACGCGGAGGCGTCGCCGATCTCGACCGCCGCCGACGTGGACGCGCCGGAGGAGCTCGCCGGCGCGCTCGAGGAGATCGAGGTGCACTCGACGATGTGCGTGCCGCTCATCGCGCGCCGGCGCACGCTCGGCGCGATCCTCTTCGTCTCGGCCGAGTCCCACCGCGTCTTCACCAGGGAGGACCTGAAGCTCGCGGAGGAGCTCGCCGCGCGCGCGGCGGTCGCGGTCGACAACTCCCGCCTCTTCAACGAGGCGGAGCAGCGCGCCGAGGCGTCCGAGGCGCTCGACTCGATCGCCGACGGCGTCTTCCTCGTCGACTCGGGCGGGCGGGTGCGCATCTGGAACGTCGGCGCCGAGGCGATCACCGGCATCGCCGCCGACGAGATCCGCGGCCGCCTCGCCGGCGAGGTGTTCGAAGGGTGGGAGCAGATTGCGGCCGTCGCGGGCGCGACGCCGCGCACCGTCCCGGTGACGATCGAGTCGCGCGAGCTGTGGCTGTCGATCTCCGGCGTTCCGTCGTCGGACGGGACCGCGTACGCGTTCCGCGACGTCACGGCCGACCGGCAGCTCGACCGCCTGAAGTCCGACTTCGTCGCCACCGTCTCGCACGAGCTGCGTACGCCGCTCGCCGCCGTCTACGGCGCGGCGGTGACGCTCGCCGAGCGCGACCTGTCCGGCCGTGAGGAGGTGCGGCGCGAGCTCGTCGCGCAGATCGCCAACCAGGCGGAACGCCTCTCGACGATCGTCGACGACATCCTCTTCGTCGGGCGCCTCGAGTCCGGCGGCGTCCGGGTCGAGACCGCGTCCGCCGATCCGGGCGACATCGCGCGCGCGTCGGTGGAGGCGGCGCAGATGCGCGCGGGCGACGCCGCGGAGCTGCACCTGCACGTCGCCGCCACGCTCCCTGCCGTGCAGTGCGACCCGAGCCGCCTGCGCCAGGTGCTCGACAACCTCGTCGACAACGCCATCAAGTACTCGCCCGGCGGCGGCGCCATCGAGCTCCGCGTGACCGCCGACGACCGGATGGTCCGCTTCGCCGTCAGCGACCACGGCGTCGGCATCCCACAGCCGGAGCTGGCGCGGATCTTCGAGAAGTTCTACCGCCTCGACCCGCAGCAGACGCGCGGCGTCAGCGGCACCGGCCTCGGCCTGTACGTGTGCCGTGAGCTCGTCGAGCGGATGGAAGGCCGGATCTCGGTGTCGTCGCTGCCGGGCCGCGGCTCGACGTTCACCGTCGAGCTGCCGCGGCGCTAGGACCTAGGCCGCGGCGTCCAGCTCGGAATCGGACTCGAAGGCTTCCTCGACGATCTCGACGATCGTCTCTTCGGAATGTCCGGCGCGCTGGGCGGCTTCGATCAGGAGCAGCAGGTGCTGCTGGTTCGCCTCGTTCTCTCTCATGCTTTCAGCGTACGGGCCGCCCTGGTTGCGATGCAGTAAACGTTCTGTGAGGAGTTACGGCGTCGTCGGCTTGACGTGGAAGAACGCGTTGTAGATGTCCTTCGCGCACGGCGCGGCCGCCTCGGCGCCGAACCCGCCGTGCTCGATCATGCAGACGACGACGACCTCCGGATGCCCGGCGGGCGCCCACGAGGCGTACCACGAGTGGTCGTTGCCGGGCGGCGCCTCCGCCGTCCCCGTCTTGCCCGCGATCGGCACCGGGTAGTTCGCGAAGACGGCGGCTGACGTGCCGGCCGGGTTGTGCGCCGCGAGGTAGAGCCCCTCGCGAATCGCGTCCACGTCGGTCAGCTTCAGCGTCCGCTGCGGCTTGTAGT
>JAFALP010000424.1 GCA_019234175.1 Actinomycetota bacterium
GCGGCCGAGCTGCGCGAGCTTCGTGTTCTCGAGCTTGAGGCCCATCTCCTCGGTGATCACCTCGCCGCCCGTGAGGATCGCGATGTCCTCGAGCATGCGCTTGCGGCGATCGCCGAAGCCCGGCGCCTTGACGGCGACGGCCTGGAACGTGCCGCGCAGCTTGTTGACGACGATCGTCGCGAGCGACTCGCCTTCGACGTCCTCGGCAACGATCAGCAGCGGGCGGCCCGCCTGGATGACCTGCTCGAGCACCGGCAGGAGGTCCTTGACGGCCCCGATCTTCTGGTTCGCGACCAGCACGTACGGGTCGTCGAGCACGGCCTCCATGCGCTCGGCGTCGGTGATCATGTACGGCGAGAGGTAGCCCTTGTCGAACTGCATGCCCTCGGTGAACTCGAGCTCGAGGCCGAACGTCTGGCCCTCCTCGACGTTCACGACGCCGTCCTTGCCGACCTTCTCGATCGCGTCGGCGATCACGTCGCCGATCTCACGCTCGCGCGAGGAGATGGTCGCGACGCGCGCGATGTCCTCCTTGCCGTTGATCTCGGTCGACTGCTTCTTGAGGTTCTCCGTGACGGCCTCGACCGCGGACTCGATGCCGCGCTTGAGACCCATCGGGTTCGCACCGGCGGCGACGTTCTTCAGGCCCTCGCGGACGATCGCCTGCGCGAGCACCGTCGCCGTCGTCGTGCCGTCGCCCGCGACGTCGTTCGTCGCCGTCGCGACCTCGCGCACGAGCTGTGCGCCCTGGTTCTCGAACACGTCCTCGACCTCGATCTCACGGGCGATGGTGACGCCGTCGTTCGTGATCGTGGGCGCGCCGAACTTCTTGTCGAGCACGACGTAGCGGCCCTTCGGGCCAAGGGTGACCTTGACCGCGTCGGCAAGCGCGTTGACGCCGCGCTCGAGAGCGCGCCGCGCGTCCTCGTTGAACTTGAGCTCCTTGTGAGCCATGTGCGTTCTCCTCCTCTTCCTACGCGGCCGCGCCGGCGGTCTCGCGCTTCTTGGCCTTGGCGCCCGCGCCGACGACCTTCGCCAGGACGTCGCTCTCGCGCAGGATCAGGTAATCGTCACCCTCGACCTTGATCTCGGTACCGCCGTATTTGGAGTAGACGACGACGTCGCCCTCGGCCACATCCAGCGGGATGTACTGGCCGTTCTCCTGGTTGCGGCTTCCGGGACCGACGGCGAGGACGGTGCCGCGCTGGGGCTTCTCCTGCGCGGTGTCCGGCAGGACGATGCCGCCGATCGTCGTCTGCTCCTCTTCGAGGGGCTGGACGATCAAGCGGTCGCCGAGCGGCTTCAGATTCATTCCTCGACCTCCACTTTGTGACAGGATCGTGACATCTCTCGGCACTCTCGAACGGAGAGTGCCAGCGGGCGTAGCATAGCGGACGGGGAAATGCGACGGGAGTTCTCGGCAGGAGGGGTCTTGGTCGACCGGCAGGAAGGCCGCTGGGTCTTCGCCGCGATCCGTCCTGCCGGCCGGCCGGAGGGCCTCTGGGCCCTGCCGAAGGGCCAGATCGATGCCGGCGAGCGGGCCGAGGCGACCGCGCTCCGCGAGGTGGCCGAGGAGACCGGCGCGACCGGCGTCTCGCTCGGGAAGCTCGGCGACGTCCGCTACTGGTTCAACTGGGAAGGCGAGCGGATCTTCAAGGTCGTCTCGTTCTTCCTCGTCCGCTACGAAGGCGGCGAGCTCGGGAACGTCCCGGACGCCTTCCGGCACGAGATCGCCGAGGTGCGCTGGCTTCCCCTCGAGGACGCGGAGCGCCTGCTCGCCTACTCCGGCGAGCGGGAGATGGCCCGGAAGGCCGCGGCTCGCCTCGCAGGCGAGAACCTATGATTCGACGCCGTGCCGGCGTACGCGCTCAACTTCTACTCGCCGGTCGTCGAGGCGCAGCTCCGCTCGCACCGGAAGACGGCGACGATCCGGCTCGGCGACAAGTCCCGGAAGTACCAGAAGGGCATGATCGTCTCCGTGCTCGTCGGCGCGCGGTACGGCCCGCGCCAGCACGTCTTCGACGCGGTGATCGACAAGGTCGACGTCAAGCGGCTCGGCGACCTCTCGCCGCGCGAGATCGAGCACGACAACCCCGAGATCCGCCGCCCCGAGGAGATGGCGCACTTCCTCGGCCAGCTCTACAACCGCGAGGTCACCGACGACGACCTGGTCACGGTGATCCGGTTCTCGGCCGTCAAGCCTTTCTGATCCGCATCCCGTAGAGCTCGGGCTCGCGGAGCTTCGCGCCGCACTCCTCGCAGTCCACCGCGAACGTGGACGAGAAGGGCGCGGAGCATGCCGGACAGCGGTGGAGGATCGGGCCGCCGCACGACGGGCACGCGGCGGGCAGCTCGTTCTCGGTGTCCTCGAACCAGCGCCGCGCGGCGCCGCACGAGAGACACACGGCGCTCCAGTGGCCGAGCACCTTCCGGCGCTCCTCGCGCAGCCAGTCGGAGGCCTTGCCCACTGGCTGACCATAGCGGCGCGTTACTCTTCCCGCGGCCATGGCGACAGCGCGTGTAGCCGAGCCGAGCGGCTCGCTGCAAGAGGTCAGGGAGTGGGGACTCGACCGCGAGGACCTGCTCCAGTTCTACCGCAACATGCTCGTCACCCGCGGGGTCGAGGAGCGCGGCCACATCCTCTACCGCCAGGGGAAGATTCCCGGCTCGTTCTACACGGGCCGCGGCAACGAAGCCGCGTCGGTCGGCATCGCGACGGCGATGGGACCCGACGACGTCGGTACCCCGCTCCACCGCGACATGGGCGTGCACATCACGCGCGGCGTCGAGCCGTGGCGGATCTTCGCGAACTACATGGGCCGCGCCGACGGACCGACGCACGGCCGGGACGGCAACGTCCACATGGCCGACGCGCGCCTCGGGCTGATCGCGATGGTCTCCCACCTGCCGGCGATGCTTCCCGTCGCCGTCGGGTGCGCGCTGGCATTCCGCATCCGCGAGGAGCGACGCGTCGCGGTCGCGTGGTACGGCGAGGGCGCCGCCGCGCGCGGCGACACCCACGAGGGGATGAACTTCGCCGGCGTGCGCCGGCTGCCGGTCGTGTTCGTGTGCGACAACAACCAGTGGGCGTATTCGACGCCGACGCACCTCGAGTACGCGGTCGAGCATCTCGCGGAGCGCGCACAGGCCTACGGGTTCGACGGCGTCGTCGTCGACGGCACGGACGTGCTCGCGGTCTACCACGAGGCGAAGCGCGCGATCGAGAAGGCGCGCGACGGCGGCGGGCCGACGCTCATCGAGTGCCAGACGCTGCGCATGGAG
>JAFALP010000010.1 GCA_019234175.1 Actinomycetota bacterium
GCGTACGTGCTCGGCTTCCTCGTCTTCTCGGCGGCGTCGCTCGGCGCCGGCTTCGCCGACAGCGGCACCGTGCTCATCCTCTGGCGGATCCTCCAGGGCGTCGGCGGCGCATTCCTCTTCGCCAACGCGGCCGCGCTCGTCACCGACGCGTTCCCCAAGGAGGAGCTCGGGCTCGCCATGGGCACGAACACGATGGTCGCCGCCGTCGGGCTCGTCATCGGCCCCGTGCTCGGGGGCGCGCTCGTCGCCATCCGCTGGCCGTGGGTCTTCTGGTTCAACGTCCCGCTCGGCCTGCTCGGGTCGGCGTGGGCCTACCTCGTCCTGCACGAGATCTCCGGCAAGGACAAGGAGCGCGGCCTCGACCTGTTCGGCACCGGCACGTTCGTCGTCGGGTTGACCGGCCTCGTGCTCGCGCTGTCCAAGGGCGGCCTGACCGGGTGGAACGACTGGCTCGTGGTCGCGGGCTTCGCGGCGGCGATCGTCCTCCTGCCGCTCTTCGTCGTCATCGAGCGACGCGGACGCGCGCCGATGCTCGATCTGTCGCTCTTCTCGAACAAGCTCTTCGCGGCGGCGTCGGGCGCCGCCTTCATCAACGGGCTCTCGCGCTTCGCGCTCATGTTCCTGTTCGTCTTCTACTTCCAGGGCCCGCAGGGCAAGTCGCCGATCGTCGCCGGCATCGAGCTCGCGCCGATGGCGATCGGCATGCTCGTGTCGTCGCCGCTCGCGGGGATCGCGGCGGACCGGCACGGCTCGCGCGGCCTCGCGGCGCTCGGGATGCTCGTCTCCGCCGCCGGCCTCGCCGGCATGACGATGCTGCAGGCGCACACCGCCTACGTGTGGAGCGCCCTGTGGCTGCTTCTCGTCGGCGTCGGCTCCGGCATGTTCAACAGCCCGAACACCGCCGCGATGATGGGATCGGTTCCCGTCCACCGCCGCGGCATCGCCGCCGGCGCGCGCGTGATGCTGCAGAACACAGGCGCGGTCATCTCCATCGCGTTCGTCATGGCGGTGGTCACGTCGGCGGTGCCGTCGGTGGTGCTGTTCAAGATCTTCTCCGGCGTGACCTCCGGCCTGTCGGCGAAGCAGCTCGACCTCTTCATCACCAACATGCACATGGCGCTGTGGGTGCTGACCGGCATCTCGCTGCTCGGCGCGGTCGTCTCGCTCATGCGTCCCGCGCACGTCGGCGCCGAGGTGACCGCGGACGAGGTCTTCGAGGCGGAGGCGGCGTGATCCGCATCGGCGAGGTCGCGGAGCGGACGGGATTGACGCCGCGCACGATCCGCTACTACGAGGAGATCGGGCTGCTCCCACCGCCGTCCGAGCGCCGCAAGGGCGAGCATCGCGCATACGACGACGGCGACGTCGAACGGCTGAACGAGCTCAAGCGGCTGCGCGACCTGCTCAACATCCCGCTCGACGAGCTGAAGGAGCTCCTCGAGGCGGAAGAGGCGCGCGCGGCCATCCGCAAGCAGTTCCGCGAGACGGACTCCGACGACGAGCGCGTGCGCCTGCTCGATGCGGCGCTCCCCCACGTGGACACGCAGCTCGAGCTCGTCCGTCATCGCCTCGAGGAGCTGCGGCGGCTCGAGGCGGAGCTCGTCGACAAGCGGAAGTCGATTCTCGCGCGGAAGCGCGAGCTAGCGCACTGAGACGCCGGCGCCGGCCTCGACGTGGCCGATGCGCCGGACGAAGAGCTCGCGCGCCCGGAACGCGCTCTCGAGCGAGAGCGCCTTGTCGGACGGCAGCGAGACGAGCAGGCCGCCCGCCGTCTGCGCGTCGTAGCCGAGCGCGAGCACCGCGTCGTCGACGCCCTCGGCGTCGACGGGGGCGTACTCGCGATTGCGGCGATCGCCGCCGGTGCGCACGCCGGCCTGCGCCGCCTCGAGCGCTCCCGCCATCGCCGGCACGTGGTCGATCACGATGTGGACGCCGCTCCGCGTCGCCATCTCGCGCGCGTGCCCGAAGAGCCCGAAGCCGGTCACGTCGGTGACGGCATTCGGCTCGAACGGACGGAGCGCGTCGGCGGCGGCGGCGTTCAGCGTCGTCATCCACCGGATCGCCTCGTCCGTGTCGCCCTTTGCGGCGAGCACGAGGCCGGTGCCGATCGGCTTCGTCAGGAAGAGCGCGTCGCCTGCGCGCGCCCCCGACTTCGGCCAGATCGCATCGGGATGGACTGTGCCGACGACGGCGAGCCCGTACTTCGGCTCGTCGTCGCGGATCGTGTGCCCGCCGGCGAGCACGGCGCCCGCCTCGCGCACGACCTCGTTCGCCGCGGCGAACACGCGTGCCGGAACGTCCATCGGCAGCTCTTCCGGGAATGCGGCGACAGAGAGCGCGAGCAGCGGCGTCCCGCCCATCGCGAAGACGTCGTTGAGCGCATTCGTCGCGGCGATGCGCCCGAACGTCGCCGGATCGTCGACCAGCGGGGGGAAGAAGTCGACGGTGAAGACGATGGCGCGATCATCGTCGAGCTTGTACACGGCGGCGTCGTCGGCCGGGTCGAGGCCGACGAGGAGGTTCTCCGCCTCGGCGGGCACGAATCCGCGCAGCAGCTCTTCGAGACGAGCGGCGGAGTACTTCGCGGCGCAACCGCCGCCGGCCGTCAAGCCCGTGAGCGCCGGAGCTTCCACGCGGTCTACTGTACGCGCGGTGGAGAGGGCAGCGCTCGTCACCGGAGGCTCCTCCGGCATCGGCCTCGCGATCGCGCGCATGCTCCGCGACGAGGGGTTCGACCTCACACTCGTGTCGCGCCGGCCGGAGAAGCTGGACGTCGCCGCCGACGAGCTGGACGCGGTTCCGGTCGCGGCCGACGTCTCCAACGCCGAGGACTGCTCCCGTATCGTCAAGGAGCACGTCGACCGCTTCGGCCGCCTGGACGTGCTCGTCAACTCGGCGGGCATCGGCATCGGCGGCCGCGTCGAGGACCTTCCGGTCAAGCACCTCGATCTGCAGCTCGGCATCAACCTGCGCGGGCTCTTCCTCGTCACGCAGGCGGCGATCCCGCTGCTGCGCGAGTCGCGCGGTTGGATCGTCAACCTCGCATCGATCGCCGGGACGATGCCGACGCCCGGGCTCTCCGTCTACGGCGCGACGAAGGCGGCGGTGATCTCGCTGACGCGTTCGCTCAACGCGGAGCTCGAGGCCGACGGCGTGCGTGCGATCGCACTGTGCCCGGGCTTCGTCGACACGCCGATGGCCCAGTGGTCGGGCATCGAGCCGGACGAGATGATCCGACCCGAGGACTGCGCGGAGGTCGTGCGCATGGTGCTTCGCCTGTCGCCGCACGCGCGCATCCCCCAGGTCGTGATCGAGCGCGTGGGCACGACGAACGGCGATGTCCCTTAGCGACTTCGACCGCGTTCCCCTCCTCTTCGGCCCGTCGCCGGTCCACCGGCTCGAGCGGCTGAGCGAGCACCTCGGCGGGCGCGTCGACATCTGGGCGAAGCGCGACGACTGCAACGCCGGACTCGCGTACGGCGGCAACAAGACGCGCAAGCTCGAGTACCTCGTCGCCGACGCGCTCGCGCAGGGCTGCGACACGCTCGTGTCCATCGGCGGCGTGCAGTCGAACCACACGCGGCAGGTGGCCGCTGTCGCCGCGAAGCTCGGCCTCGCGTGCGTGCTCGTGCAGGAGCACTGGGTGGAGTGGCCCGACGCCGTCTACGACAAGGTCGGGAACATCCTCCTGTCGCGCATCATGGGCGCCGACGTCCGGCTCGTCGACGCGGGCTTCGACATCGCGTTCCGGCCCAGCTGGCAGGACGCGCTCGACTCGGTCGTCGCGAGTGGCGGCAAGCCGTACGCGATTCCCGCCGGCGCCTCCGACCATCCGCTCGGCGGCCTCGGATTCGCACGGTGGGCGGAAGAGGTGGCGGAGCAGGAGGCCGAGCTCGGCGTCTTCTTCGACACGATCGTCGTCTGCTCCGTCACCGGCTCGACGCAGGCGGGCATGGTCGCCGGCTTCGCGCTGCAGGAAGCGGAGCGCGCGATCCTCGGGATCGACGGATCGGCGACCGTCGAGCAGACACGGGATCAGATCACGCGCATCGCGCGGACGACCGCGGAGGCGATCGGCGTCGAGCGCGACGTCGACGTCGTCCTCCTCGACGAATGGCACGCCGGGACGTACGGCATCCCGGACGCGAGGACGGTCGAGGCGATTCGCATGTGTGCCCGGCTCGAGGGCGTCCTCACCGATCCCGTGTACGAGGGGAAGTCGATGGCGGCGCTCATCGACCTCGTGCGGGACGGCCGCATCGAGCCGGGCTCACGCGTGCTCTACGCCCACCTGGGCGGGCAGCCCGCTTTGAACGCCTACGCCGGCGTCTTCTGAGTCTCCGGCTGGGGGACGATGCGGATGTAGGGCTTCGGCTCCTCCCACTCGCCGAAGATCTCCTTCGCCTCGTCGTTCGAGACCGAGCCGGCGATGATGACGTCGTCGCCCTGCTGCCACTGCGCCGGCGTCGCCACGCGGTGCTTGTCGGTGAGCTGCAGCGAGTCGATGACGCGCAGGACCTCGTCGAAGTTCCGGCCGGTCGTCATCGGGTAGACGAGGATGAGCTTCACCTTCTTGTCCGGGCCGATGACGAAGACGTTGCGGACCGTCTGGTTGTCGGCGGGGGTGCGCTCCAGCGGATCGCCGGAGACGCTCGCCGGCAGCATCCCGTACAGCTTCGAGACGGTGAAGTCGGCGTCGCTGATGATCGGGTAGTTGGGCGCCGTGCCCTGGGTCTCCTCGATGTCCTTCGCCCACTCGCCGTGCCGGTCGATGGGGTCGACCGAGAGGCCGATGACCTTGACGCCGCGACGGTCGAATTCCGGCTTGATGCTCGCCATGTAGCCGAGCTCGGTCGTGCAGACCGGCGTGAAGTCCTTCGGGTGCGAGAAGAGCACTGCCCACGAGTCGCCGATCCAGTCGTGGAAGCTGATCGGACCCTCCGTGGTCTGCGCCTCGAAATCGGGTGCCGTCTCTCCGAGCTGCAAGGCCATGTCGAACTCCTTCCCGTTCACTATCCCTTTTGAAGTAATGCCGGGACTAGCTTACAGCTCAGGGGGAGTCCGGCGATCCGGGGCTGCGGCCCCGTCACCGCCCTCGTGCAGGCATGCAGCGGCCGAAACACCATCGGCCAGCACGACATACCTGAGAAGCCGCAGAAGCTCCAGGGACCGGCCCAGCGTCCGGCTCGGTCCCACCGCCGCGTCTTACCAGTACCCGCCGTCGTTCATGCCCGCCGGATGCCAACCCTTCGCTGCGAGAACCGCTGCGACTGCCGTCGCCGCGAGAACCACGATGAAGCGCACCTTTGCCACTGTGTTTGCCACCTCCTCCCGTTAGAACCGGACGTCCTGGAGTGCCTCCGCCGCAGTGCGGTAGAGGTGTGCTGCAAGCCTGTCGTCGCCGCGCCGTGCGGCGAGATCGCCGCGCGCGACCCACGCCGCCGCGCGATGGCTGGCGGAGCCGAGCTGCCCGAAGCTCGCCTCGGCCGAGGTGAATGCCTGCTCGGCCTCGTCCAGCCGGTCCTGCTCGAGGAGCGCGCGACCGAGCACGAGCTGGGCGCTGCCGATCTCGTCGAGGTAGTCCTCGCGGTCGTCGAGCAGCCGGAGCGCGTGGCGCGCCTGCTCCTCCGCCTGGTCGACGTCGCCGGTGCGGAGGTGGATCTGCGCGAGCGACGAGACCGCCTGTGCGGCATCGGCCTCGCGGCCGGTGTCGAGCGCGATGCCGAATGCCTCCTTCAGCAGCGAGACCGCTTCGTCGGTCTTGCCGAGGAGGAAGTTCAGGCCGCCGAGGTTGTTCGTCAGCTGGCCGACGTGGACGCGGTCGGCGAGCTCCTCGTACGCGTTCCGGGCGCGCTCGGCGTACGTGCGCGCGAGGATCCAGTGCCCCTCGCGGTCGGCGACGAGCGACGCCTGGAAGAACGCGTCGCCGATCACCCGCGGATCCGCCGCCTCGTCGGCGAGCTGCAGGGCGCGCTCGATGTCCTCGCGCGCGGCCTCGTAGTCGCGCATCCGGCGCCAGCAGCGCGAGCGCCACGACAGGATGTTCGAGCGGAGCGAGTCGGAGGGCATGCCGGAGCGCTCGGCGAGCCCGAGCGCCTCGTTCAGCAGGCCGAGCGCGGTCTGCACGCTGTTCAGCTGGTAGCGGCAGATGCCGAGCGCGTAGAAGACCTCCGCGCGCTCGAGATCGGAGAAGTTGCCCGACTCGACGATCCCGCGTGCGGTGTTCAGGAGGTCGAGCGCGCGGCGCAGCGAGCCGAGGCGCATCTGCGTCCGGCCGGCGCCGACGAGGGCGCGCACTTCGAGCTCGGGGACGCCGGTGGCGCGCGCGGCCGGGACGAGCGACTCGTACTCGGCAGCGGCGTCGTCGTTCCGATGCGCCTCGATCATCGTCTCCGCGCGCGCGAGCGACGCCTCGAGGCGCCCGCGCTCGTCGGTGGCGACGCCGTTGGCGAGGAAGCCGGCGTCGCACGCGAGCCGTTCGGCGAGCCACTCGATCGTCTCGGTCGTCGGGCGCGTCTTCCCGCGCTCGATCTGCGAGACGTATTCCTTCGAGAAGCGGTCGCCCGCGAGCTCGCTCTGCGTCAGGCCGGCGGCAACGCGAAGCTGGCGCAGCCGTTCGCCCAGCCGGAGCGCCGTGGTGACTTGATTGCCGAGTGCGGTCTCTCGTGCCATGCGGCTTGGTGGTTGGAAGTCAACCCCACGCTTCACAAAAACGCAAGTTGTCCGGACAGGCCATCCCCCGGAAAGGGCATATCCAAGCGGTAGGGACGGTGAACCGGCCGTTTTGCAAAATCACTTGACCAAGCTACTTGACTCGGGTCTGGGCCCGCCGTATAGTGCGGTCACCTTGCAACCGAGCCGGACGCCAGGCGGGTTTGCAGGGGGCGCGTCGCCGCAACCCAGCGACACCGGGAAACCCGGCTGGGCCGCAGAGCCGGGGCCTCGGTAGACCGCAGGGAGTACGCGCCTCTCAACAGAAAAAGGCCCCGGAGCCGCAGCCGGGGCCTTCTTCTTTTCTAGGCTCTCATCCAGTCCAGGCGGGCCTGGCGGATGCGCTTCACGTCGGCCTCGCCCAGCAGCCCGAGGCGGCGGCCCACCATCCCGAGCAGGCCGCCGGCCATGAACACCCACGCCTCGGCCTCGGGATCGCGGTCGGGATGGAGGGAGCCCTCGGCCTGCCCGCGGCGGATCGTCTCGGCGACGAAGTCGTGCACCTCGCGCATGTGCACCTTCAGGTGCTCCCGCAGCTCCTCGTCGTCGCCCGCCTCGCCGAGCGCCTGCACCCACAGCTCGGCCAGCTGGAACTTCGCATCGTGGACGGAGAAGTGGCCCCGGCCGATGTCGGCGAGGCCGGCGTCGACGGAACGCGAGCCGAGGAGCACCGACTCCCACAGCGCGCGCACCTTCGTCCAGACGTAGTCGAGGCAGGCGAGGTAGAGCTCGCGCTTGGAGGCGAAGTGGCGATAGAGGATCGGCTCGGACACGCCGGCGGCGCGCGCGATCTCCGCGGTCGTCGTCCCCCGGTAGCTCCCTTCGGAGAAGAGGGCGATGGCGGTCTCGATCAGGTGGCGGCGGCGCTCGGCCGCCGCCATCCGGACCGGGGCGACGCTCACGCCGCTTCCGGGAACGCCGGCTCGGCGCTCGGCTCGCGATGCCGCGCGTGCTGCAGCGTGCTCACGGCGACCGCGGAGCCCGCGAGC
>JAFALP010000023.1 GCA_019234175.1 Actinomycetota bacterium
TGTCGATCTCGAGCTCGAGCCACGAGCCGCGGCTCGGCATGAGGTTCGCCGTGAAGACCTGCTTCGTCGGGTCCTTCGGCTCCATCAGGTAGGCGCCGGGGGAGCGGACGAGCTGCGTGACGATGACGCGCTCGGTCCCGTTGATGATGAAGGTGCCGACCTCGGTCATCATCGGGAAGTCGCCCATGAAGACCGTCTGCTCGCGGATCTCGCCCGTGTCCTTGTTGACGAAGCGGACGGTCATCGAGAGCGGGGCCTGGTAGGTCAGGTCCTTCTCACGGCATTCCTTGATGGTGAACTGGGGCTGACCGAACTGGTACTCGCCGAACTCGACGGCGAGGGTTCCGGTGTAGTCCTCGATCGGGGAGATGTCGTCGATGGTCTCCCGCAGGCCCTCGTCCAGGAACCACTGGAACGAGGCCTTCTGGATGTCGATGAGGTTGGGGAGGTCGAGGACGTTCTCGATTCTGGAAAAGGACTTACGCGCGCGGGGCAAAGCGACCTTGGTGGTCAAAGAAGAAGCCTCCCTTGGGGACGAGCGAGATCAGGCGAGATCAGGCGAGATTCGGGCAGAAAAATCGGCGGACGGTCGGAACGTCGGCGCAACCAACTAGGGTACCGAAAGAGACCCCCTTACCGCAAGCGTGGCCAAGCGGCCCGTCGCCGGAGTGTTCGGGAACTGTAGCTCGGGCCCCGGCCGGACGCAAGACGCGGGTCAGTCGTCCTCGAGAAACCTGCCCAGGGCGTCGGCGAGGACGTCGATCCGGGCGGGGGCGAGCGTGTAGACGACGTAGTAGCCCTCCCGCCGCGCCGTCACGAGGCCGGCCTCGGCGAGGCGACGGAGGCTCTTCGACAGGCCCGCCGTCGAAAGGCCGACGAGTGGTGCGAGCTCCTGGGTGGTGCGCGGGCGCTGGGCGACGAGCTGCAGGATCCGCAGCCGAGTGTCGTCGGCGACCGCGCGCAGCATCCGCAGGAGCTCGGCGGGCGGGATGCGCGGCTCGGCGCCTTGCGCGATCGAGGAGGCGGTGTACACGATCGCGGTCGGCCAGGGTGGGTCGCAGTTCACGCGCAGGTGCGGCCATACGAAGACGCTCGGGACGAGGACGAGCGGGTTGTCGGCGTCGACCCGGATCGCGTGGTCGTGCGGGAGGTCGACGACGAGTGTTCGACGCTCGGCGTCGACACGGCAGTGCGCTGGGAGGCGGCCGAGAACGGCCCAGATGCCTTCGCTCGCGAGCCGCCGGCCCGATTCGACGACCGCCCGGTCGAGGACGGGCTCGATCGTGTCCCACTCCGCTGCGAACGCCTCGACCCAATAGCGCTCGAGGAACGTCGCGAGCGCCTCGAGGAACGCCCGAGGGTCGGCGACGAGATCGCCGCCACCCCGCTTCGCGACGAGCGAAGGGTCGACGCGGCCTGTTCCGCCGTGATCGTCGAGTGGGCGGGCGAGTGCGGGAAGCGCCACCTCCGGCGGGTGCGCGCGCATCCGGCCCACCTCCGCCTCGAAGGTCTCGGGCTCGTCACGAGCCGAGGGAAGGAACAGGTCGACGAGATGGCCTCGGAAGACGAACGCGAAGGCGTCGAGCTCCCGCCGAAGCGCCGGGTCGAATTCGGTCCGCATCCGGCGGAGCCAATCGTGGTGGAGGGCGTGATGCTTCGGTCCGAGGAGGACGTGCAGGCTGAGCGCGCACTCGAGCAGCGGAGAGGGGGCGAAGGCGACGTGCTCCTCGGGATGCTCGGCAAGGCCGATCCGA
Source organism: Actinomycetota bacterium (assembly GCA_019234175.1). Taxonomy (GTDB): domain Bacteria; phylum Actinomycetota; class Thermoleophilia; order Gaiellales; family Gaiellaceae; genus Palsa-739. The sequence goes on from JAFALP010000023.1 coordinate 1,755, forward strand.
ATCAATCCGATCCTCTTTTCGGAAGAACAGTTGACCAGGGCGCACCAGCCTGCCGATCATCGGCGTCATGCGCAAGAGCCTCCTCGCAGCGCTCCCGTTCGCGGCAGCCCTCGCTCTCGCCCTCCCCGCGGGCGCGCAGCCGCCGGTGCTGATCGGGAAGGTCGGGCTGCACAACGCCTTCCGCATCAGCCTCACCTTCCCGAACGGACAGCTCGTCAGGTCGATCCCGGCCGGGACCTACACGATCGTCGTGCACGACTATTCGAGGCTGCACAACTTCGCGCTCGGGTCGGCGACCGCGAACGTGAGGATCTTCACGGGCAGCGTCCCCGGCATCGGGACGAGGACGTACACGCTCGCGCTCTCACCGGGGACGTACGTCTACGCCTGCTCCGCGCACCCGAGCGTGATGCACGGCACGTTCGTCGTGACGCCGCCACCGTCGACGACGACCACGACCGGCTGACGAGGGCCCGGCACGCCGGGCCCTCCTGCCGTCATTCGGCCCTCGGTTACTTCAGCTCGACTTCGGCGCCCGCCTCTTCCAGCTGCGCCTTGACCGAGTTGGCCTCGTCCTGGGCGACGCCCTCCTTCACCGGCTTGGGAGCCGAGTCGACGAGGTCCTTCGCTTCCTTCAGGCCGAGGCCCGTGACCGCGCGGACGACCTTGATCACCTGGATCTTCTGGCCGCCGGCGTTCGTGAGGACGACGTCGAAGGAGGTCTTCTCCTCCTCCGCCGGGGCGGCGGCGCCGCCGCCCGCGCCCGCGGCCGCGACGGCGACCGGAGCGGCGGCGGTGA
>JAFALP010000055.1 GCA_019234175.1 Actinomycetota bacterium
CGCCGAAGTTGACGAGGTTGAGCAGCTGGAGGTGCTGGTCCAGCGCCTCGTCCTCGAGCTTGAAGCGCGCCTTCAGCTCGTCGGCCCGGACGCGCGCCCGCGGCTCGTCGCCGCACGCGGCGAGGAGGTCGGCGAGCAGCGCCTGCAGGACGGCGAAGCGCTCGGGCGCCACGGGGCCCGCCGGCCGTTCCTGCGGATCGTCGGCCCCCCGCACCGCCGCCTCGCGGGCCGGCGCCGGAGGCGCGCCCTCGTGCGCGTCTCGCACGCGTCGCAGCGATGCGGCCACGTCGCGGCGCAGCTCCTCCGGCTCGAGCGGGACGGCGCGGCCGTCCTGGCGCAACACCCAGCTGGACAGCTGCTCGAGCGACGAGTACTCGGTCACCCAGACGCCGTCCTCGAGCCGCCCGGTGGAGCCGTAGGCGCGCTGCACCCACCACGCGGTGTCGCCCGGCACCTCGATGCGCGCCTCGCCGACGATGTCGCCGATCTGCCACTCGGGCAGGCCGCGGCGGTCGGTGATGTCGAAGTCGACGGGGATGCGGAAGTCGCGCTCGCGCCGCGTGGCGAAGCGGATGTCGCCCTCGATGCGCGACACGCGGAACGTGCGCTCCGCGTCGCGGTCGAGGTCCTTGCCGACGACGTACCACTTGCCGCGGTCGTTGTAGAGCGCATACGGATTGAGCGTGCGCTCGGCATGCTCGTCGCGTGAGATCGACCAGTAATCGAACTTCACCGTGCGCTGCTTCGAGATCGCGCCCTCGAGCTTCGCGAGGCGGCCGGGCATCTCCGGGGAGTAGTCGGGATCGAGCACCTCGACGCGGTCGGCGGTGGCGGTCGGCGCCTCGGCGAAGCCGGGGCGGCCGAGCGCGAGGTTCTGGAGCGCGAGCCGGAGGGGCTCGGCGTACGCGAACTTGCCCTCGAGGAGGTAGAGGGCGGTGTTCAGCGCGGCGAGCTCGTCGTCGGCGAGCTCCAGCTGCGGCAGGAAGTACTGCTCCGAGCGGAGGGTGTAGAGCTCCTCGCCGGTGAACTCGTCCCGCTGCGACTGCAATGGCACCCCGAGGGCGAGCAGCTCCGCCCGGTCGGAGTAGAAGCGGCGGGCGAACGCCTCGTCGGACATCTCCGAGTAGCCCTCGACGTTCGACTTCACGTCGCGCGCCGTGATCGGCCGCCGCTCCGCCATCAGGAACGCAACGAGCGAGAGCTGCCGGATCAGCTTGTCGGTGTCATGCGACACAGTGCAACGAGCTTACTTCGCACGCACTGTGGAACGCGCTGGGGAAAACGTGTGGACTAGGCTGCAGCGCGTGCTTCCAAGTGCTGATGCGAGGGGCAGTAGTCGCGGTCGGGGAGAGGCGTGCGCTGGCACGGCTTGCCCTTGCGCGTCGTCGCGCGGCAGCGTGCGACGCCGCCGTCGAGCGCGCCCGACTCGATCTGCTCCTGGATGAACGCCGATGCCGCCGTCACGCCGGCCTGGACGGCCCACGCGACCTCGGCCTGGGCGGTGATGGGGAAGTAGCGGCGGATGTCCTGGAAGAGGGCCCGGTCGGGCTTCGCGAAGTACAGCGGATCCTTCGCAAGCCGTTCCATCGTCGTCTCGCAGGCCTCGAGCACCGCCCGTCTCGACTCGAGCTGGGACTGGCCGTCCGCGTAGGGGTCGATCAGGTCCTTGATCGAGCGATAGATCGCTCGAGAGTACTGATACATGCAGTGCTGGATGTGGAGGATCCGCTCGTCCATCGCGCCTGGGAAATCTCCTTCGACTGTAGCCGGAAGCCCTTTAAGAAGCGGTAAATCTGCCCGCTCGCCCTGCCGCCCGAGGGGACTCTACCGTCTCCAACTGGCTGTTACAAATGTTCTCTCCGCTGAAAACAGACACGAGTGTCCGGCCTCGGGATACCCGTCGGCCGCCCTCGTACACATGTGCGTTTCCTAACGCGCGATCTGCCGCGAGTACGCGCCGCCGAAGCCCACCTGGCGGGCGGTCGAGACGGCGGCGTCGGCGAGCGCCTTGGAGCCGTAGATCCCGGTGAAGACCACGTAGTAGCCCGGCACGAGGCTCGCATACGAGCTCGAGTCGAGGACGCCGACCTGCGGCAGCCCGTCCTTGCTCGCCAGCGAGGCGGCGTCGTCGGCCTGGGAGCGCCCGGTCGTCTTCGGGTACGAGACGAGGACGATCGTCCAGCCGTTCTCGTTCGC
>JAFALP010000037.1 GCA_019234175.1 Actinomycetota bacterium
GGGCGAGCACGGAGTCGTGCGCGCGCCACACCTCGCCGAACCCTCCGCGGCCGAGGCGCTCGTACCGGTCGGCTAACAGGTGAAGGAGCCGCTCACGGCGACCTTCGTGGTGCCGAGCGCCCAGGTGACCGTTCCCGAGACCGTTCCGGCGGACACGTTCTTGGTCAGCTTCAGCTTCATCGTGTCGCCGATGTAGTTCTTGTCCGCCTCGGTTGCCATCACCGTGGCCGAGTACGTGCCGTCGCGGGACGCCTTCGCGCCGTTGCCGCCTGCGATGACCTGGAACGAGTCGGGTGGGTGCTTGCTCGGCGGCCCCGCGGCGATGTCTCCGAACGCGAGCGTGAAGAGGCCGGCCGCCTTCGTGCACAACCCGTTCTTCAGGACGAGGTGCGTCTTGCCGAAGGCGATGCTCGCCTTGGCCGAGCCGCACTCGATCAGCACGCTCGCTCCGCCGACAGTGCCCGGGTGCGGACAGACGTCGCGCGAAGCGGATGCCCCGCCCGCGAGCACGGCCGCGACAACGACTGCGACTGCGAGGACCCCCCTGCCCATCGGCTCCCGATACTAACGGGCGGCGTCCGCGAGCGCGAAGAGCCGCCACTCGCCGGGAACGCCCTTCAGCTCCGCCACGCCGCGCTCCGTGAACGCGATCCCGGAGCCGGCGACGAGATCGCGGACCGTCCCGGAGACGAGCACCTCGCCCGGCTCGGCGTTGTGCGCGACGCGTGCGCCGATGTGCACCGCGATGCCGCCGATCTTCCCCTCGATCACCTCGCACTCGCCCGTGTGCAGTCCCGCACGGATCTCGAGCCCGAGCTCGCGCACGCCGTGACGAATCGCGTCCGCGCACCGGATCGCGCGCGCCGGCCCGTCGAAGCTTGCGAAGAAACCGTCGCCGGCGGTGTCGAGCTCCCTGCCCTGGAAGCGCGCGAGCTGCCGACGGACGACTCCGTGGTGCTCCGCGAGCACCGCGCCCCAGCGCGCGTCGCCCAGCTCGATCGCTTTCGCGGTCGATCCGACGATGTCGGTGAAGAGAATCGTCGCGAGCACACGGTCGGGCTCGACGGCGTTCCACTCCCCGCGGTCCCAGACGCCCGTGAGGAAGCGCTCGATCTCCTCGGCGATCGGGTCGGGATTGACGAACCACGCATGGTCGCGGCCTTCGAGCACGACGAGCTCTGCGCCGGGAATGTGATCCGCGAGATAGTGCGCCTCGGCGAGGTCGAAGACGACCTCGTCGCGCCAGTGGAGCACGAGCGTCGGCGCCTGCACCGTCGGCAGCGCGTGCCGTGCGTCGAGATCGCTGTTCATCCGCGATAGGTGCGCGGCGTCGTGCGGGCTCGCGCTCCGTCTCGCATAGCCCGCCCACCAGCGCTGGACCTCGGGGTCCTCGGCGATGCTCGGCGCGAAGTTGCGCAGGAGCCCGGTCAGGTACTCGGGATCGCCCCATCGCTGTTCGCGCGTCGCGGCCGCCTGCTCCCGCGCCGCCTCGTCCATCGCCCACGGGTAGTCGTCGGCGAGCCGGTACGACGCGCCCGTGCCGTAGAGAACGAGAGCGGCGGTCCGCTCCGGATACGTCGCGGCGAAGAGCACCGCGAGCGGCCCGCCCTCGGACACGCCGAGCACCGCGGCGCGCTTGGAGCCCGCGGCGTCCATCACGGCGCGGATGTCGTCGATGCGGACGGCGCTCGACGCGAAGTCGGCCACGCGGTCGGAGAGGCCGGTGCCGCGCTTGTCGAACAGGATCAGGCGCGAGAACGACGCGAGCTTCGTGAAGAACTCGGCCGGCGGGCCTTCCCACGCGTACTCGAGCGCGGTGAAGACGGAGCCGACGACGAAGACGAGATCGAACGGCCCGTTGCCGACCACGGAATACGCGATGTTGACGTCGCCGCTCTTCGCGTACCTGACCTCGGGAGGCTGCACGAGGAGAAGTCTGCTCCGCCGCCCGCCGCCGCACAACTGTCTTGACTTCCCCGGCGCCGGGGCGTACAAGGCTTGTGCCGTTGCGACGGGTTGGCTTGCTTGCGGTCATCTGCTCGCTGGCGCTCGTCGTTCTGGCGCCTGCAGGCTCCGGCGCGAGCGGCGGCTTACAGGGCCTCGTGCGAACGCGCGACTTCGTCGTCCCGGCCGGGACGACGCGTCTCGTCACCGGCAACCTCTGGGTTCGCGCCAGCGGAAAGATCGAGATCCTCGGCACGCTCCTCGTCTCGCCCGGCGCGCTGCTGAGCCTCCATGCATCGGGCCTTCTGCTCGTCGGACGAGCGGGACGAATCGTTCCCGCGCCCGCCGTCGATCGCGATCTCCTCGACAACGCGAAGCCTCCACCGCCGCCGTCCGGTTGGTCGGAGCCGGATTACTACTGTTACAAGTCGAAGGGGCGCTGTCTCGTCAACGAGATCTCGTTCACCGACGACTTCGAAGGCCACAACGTCGTCATCAACGGGAAGATCTTCGCGGGGCCGATGCTGCCCCAGAACGGGAAGCCGACGGAGAAGCCGACGAGCCCCGTTCCCCGCTGGGGCGTGTCGGTGACGACTCCTGAGGACGGCGAGGTGTGGGTGACGGGATCCATCGTCGCGGGGACCGGGATGAACGGCGCCGAGCTCAGGCCGGCGGGGACGGGCGGACAGGTCAAGCTCGGCGGCTTCCTCGGCCCCGATGCGAAGGTGACCGTTGCGTCGACCGCCGTGGTCCAGGCGGGCGACGGCGGGAGAGGCGTCTCCGACCAGACGGGAAAGCACGTCAGCGGGTCGACGAGCTGCCTCGTCCCGACGAAGGGCCCGCACTTCATCGTCCCGAACCGTTCGACTCTCGTGCTCACAGGCACCGACGGAGGTGACGGCGGCGCGTTGCGCATCTGGTCACGGGACATCTCCGTCCAGTCGGATCAGGTGACGCCGGGCGCCGGCGGCAACGGCGGCAACGTCCAGTCGCTGTACGGGCGGATCAAGGCACCCGACGGCACGACCGGCGAATCCGGATGGAACATCGACGCCACGTCGGGCTCGGGCGGGGCGGGCGGCGGGATCGACCTGCGGTATTCCAAGACGTACAGCGGCGGGACGCTCCGCCCCGGCCGCGGCGGCGACGCTGGGTCGGTGAACGTCGCCGCCGGCGACGGGGCGCCGCACTGCGACGGCGGCCAGACCGAGGTCCACCTCGGATCGCCGGGTGCCGCGGGGACGGATTCCACCGACACCGGGACCAAGCTGCCGCCGAAGGGGAAGCCGAAGCCGGGGTCGATCACCCTCGAAGGCGGCGGGAACGGCGGCCCCTCGACCGACGCGAAGCACGGCGGCGGAAACGGCGGCGGCGTCCTGATCAAGGATCCGTCCGGGGCGGTCGGCACGTTCCAGATCGAGCGGTACGGCGACGGCGGCGTCGGCTTCGACGGCTGCAAGGTCAAGCCGGTCACCGCCGGGACGGACGGCGGCAACGGGGCGGAGCTCGGGCCGGCCGGTCTCCCGTTCACGGCCACGGACTCCTTCAACGGGGAAAACGCCGGGGACGGCAATCCACCCGGCGCCCGGCCGGGCGGCCATCAGCGTCCCGAGCCGATCGGGAAGTTCGTCAACTCGTTCGGCTCCGGCTCCTTCGGCAAGCAGTGCCCGGGGACGCTCGCGACCCCGCCGAAGACGTCGACGACTCCGGCGACGAACACGTCGTACACGTGCGGCGGCCCCGAGACCAAGATCCTCGACACGTCCAACGGGTTCGCGGTCGAGGACGATGGAACGGCGCCGAGCTTCAGCACGAACGGGAAGGCGTACTGCGTCGTCCAGATCAGCACGTATCACTGGAACGACGGCGACGGCGAACCGCCGGGGACGATTGCGCTCGAATCGGGCAAGGGCACGCTGGGAAAGTGGCCGGCGACCGGCAGTGTGGGCGAGCCCGATCCGCCGACCTATCCGAACGGCGTTCCGAATGCGAACTGGACGGTCACGTTCAGCACGAGCACGAAGCCCGTCGTCATCGACGGCACCTACAAATGCGTCGACTCCGACCCGTCCACCTGGTCGCAGAACGAAGAGCCGCCGTCGAAGGGGCAGGGCTTCTGCAAGATCTGGGTCGTGCCGGCGAAGCCGGCCGGCTGATGCTCGAACCGAAGGGGACTCCATGAAGAACGCGCTTGCGCTCGTCGCCGTCGTAGTCGTCGCAGCGGCCGGCGCCTCGACTGCGACGGCATCGCCGGCAAGGGCCGGAGCGACCTTCTGCCAGGACGCCGCCGTCTTCGGCCACGGCAGCAACCTCCTCGCGCTGCCGCCCGCGACGCTCAAGTCGGACTACGGCAAGTTCAAGACCCTTGCGACGACGATGGTGCCCCAGGCTCCGTCCTCGATCCGGACCGACCTGAAGTCCGTCTTCACCTTCGACCTCGGTCTCTTCAGCGAGCTCTCGAAGGTGGGATGGAGCTTCGCGAAGATCCCGAAGAGCGTCCTCGCGCAGTGGGCGGTGGCGGGGCCGAAGTTGAAGCCCGCGTCGGACGCGGTCATCGGCTACATCGACGCGAAGTGCGGGCTCAAGCTCGTCAAGCCCTAGTCCAGGGTGGGTCGGTAGGTCAGCTCCTGGATGTCGTGATCGAGCGTTCGGGTCTCGACCAAGCCGTGGAGACTGGAGAAGACGTCTTGGACGGGAACGCGGCGCCAGACTCATCG
>JAFALP010000048.1 GCA_019234175.1 Actinomycetota bacterium
ACGAACGAAGAAGGAGCCCGCGGACCGCATCTGGGCGCTTTCCGAGGTGTCGTTCGACGTCCGCCAGGGCGAGGTGCTCGGCCTCGTCGGCCGGAACGGGGCCGGGAAGTCGACGCTCCTGAAGGTGCTCTCGCGCATCACCGAGCCGACCGAGGGTCAGGTGACACTGCGCGGCCGCGTGGGATCGCTGCTCGAGGTCGGCACGGGGTTCCATCCCGAGCTGACGGGACGGGAGAACATCTTCCTCAACGGGACGATCCTCGGGATGCGCCGCGCAGAGATCTCGCGCCGCTTCGACGAGATCGTCGAGTTCTCGGGCGTCGAGCGCTTTCTCGACACCCCGGTCAAGCGCTACTCGAGCGGCATGCAGGTACGGCTCGCATTCGCGGTCGCCGCGCACCTCGAGCCGGAGATCCTGCTCGTCGACGAGGTGCTCGCCGTCGGTGACGCCGAGTTCCAGGAGAAGTGCCTCGGCAAGATGCGCGACGTCACGCAGGAGGGGCGTACGGTCGTGTTCGTGAGCCACAACCTCGCCGCCGTTCGCAGCCTCTGCTCGCGGGCGCTCGTGCTGGAGCAGGGGAAGCTGATCTTCGACGGCGGCACCGATGAGGCCGTCGACCGGTACCTCCAGCGCGCAGGCGGAGCGCGCGACTCGGCCGTCATCGAGGGCGATGCGCTCGCCGCTCGTCTCGTGAAGTCGAAGATCTACGGCGAGTCGCCCCTCTTCCAATGCAACCGCATCGCCGTTCTCGACGAGGGCGGCATACCGTCCGTCTCGTTCCGTTCCGACGAGGAAGCGACGGTCGCGATCGACTTCACGGTGTTCCGCACGGTCCCGAGCCTGCGGCTCCTGGTCACGCTCACCGACGCGAACCAGAGCGTCGTCCTTCGCACCGAGAACATCGACGATGCGGACGTCGACGGCCCGGTCCGGCTCGAGCCCGGCGACTATCAGGCCTCCGTCGTCCTGCCGCGCGGCCTGCTCGGCGAAGCCCGGCTCGATCTGAACGTCAGCCTCATCTCCGAGGTGAACCAGGTGCTCGACTACGGCGCCGTCGCCGAGCTGACGTTCTACTTCGCCGGCCACGGAGCCAACGCCCGCGGGAATGCCTACGTCCGGCCGCGGCTGGCGTGGCGCACGGATGTCGCATCGCCCGGCTTAGTGCCTGCGCGTCTCGGCGCCGAATAGCCGGCGAAGCCGCGCACGGAGCGGCGGGGGCACGGCGTACCGGACGAGTCGAACGGAGCGGGCCGCTTCGAGCCGCCGACCGAGGGGCGGTTGCTCGGGAACCGCGTCCGGCGCCGAGGCCGGCGGAGGTGTGACCAGGTCGCCGGCCGGCGAACCCTTCAACGCGAGGAGCGTGACGCGGTCGACCTCCTTCGCCGGCTCGGCGGGGACGTGGCACTCGAGCACGCTCGTGAATCCTTGCCGCGTAAGCGCGCGCTCGAGCGAGGGACGCGTCAGCGCGACCGCCGTGAGGTTGTCGAGCGAGCTCCAGACCGCATCTCGGCGCTCATCCGGCGTCGAGTCGGACGCATGCTCAACGAGCCGGACGCCACGGTAGTCGCCGATCTCTTCGGTCCCCGCCGATCCGACGCCGGTGTCGACGACGAGTGCTCGTCTGCACACCTCGCTGATGCGCTCGATCATCGAGAACAAGTCCGGGTAATCGAGGTGGTAGAGGATGCCGAGCGCGAGCACGACGTCGAACTCGCCGTGCTGCTCGCGGCTCAGATGACGTACGTCGCCGAGTTGAAAGTCGACGTCGACGCCGAGCGTCTTCGCGGCGAACCGGGCTTTTGCGATGTTCGCCTCACGGCCCTCGATCGCGACGACAGTCGCGCCGCGCCGTGCAAATTCGATCGCATACATCCCCTCGAGGCATGCAAGGTCGAGCACTCGGCGGCCCGCCAGCGAGCCCTCGAGGACGTCGAGCGAGAGCTGCGTCACGCGACGCAGCTTCACCTCGTCGCCGGCAGGCTCCGGCGAGATGGTGTAGACGCCGTCGCCGAGACGGATGTTGTGCGCGGTCCACGGGCCGTAGCGAGTCTCGATCTCCTCCTTGGCGCGTCTCAGGTGTTCGCTCATTCGGTGCCGATCGCCTTTCCGTACAGCCGTCGCGCCCACGGGGCCCGTCGTGCGCCAGCAGGTGCGAGTGCTGCAGCTTGCCGAACGACGCGGCGCCCGGCCGACAGGGCAGGCGCGGTCGCGAGGGCAGCGAGGCGTTTCCGGCGTGCGGTTCCGCGTCCCTCGGGAGGCAGGTTGCCGATCGCGTAGCGGGCGACTGCGCGTGCAGTTCCCGTCCACGGTCGGACGCTCGCGACCCCGAGCAGCCGCACCAGCACGCGTTCGCGCAGGCGAGCGCTTTCCGCGTCGTCGAGCGAGAGCCGCGTACGCGCTCCGTCGAGCACGAGCTCGACGCCGACAAGCATGGTGCCGGCGTCGTGCTTCCAGGCCCCCGCGTCGCCCGCCAGAAGCTGGCGCACCTGGGTAACAGGCGCCGAAGGCGCCAACTGGTCGAGGAAGCGGTCCTGGCTCGCACCGTCGATCGAGCGCTGGTAGTTCGCACGTACCTGCGAAAGCTGCTCGTCGTGGAGGCGATAGAGCACGAGGATCTCGGGGACGATCCGTGCGTCGCAGCCTTCGAGCAGGAGCTTGCGCCAGAGGTCCTTGTCCTCGGACGGTCCGGTCGTCTCGTCGTAGCCGCCGAGCGCGAGCACCGGTTCGCGGCGGTACATGGCGGCGGGGTGGGCGACGTACACCCGCATGATCAGCGTGTGGTAGATGAAGTCGACGCGGTCGGCGAGCGTCTTCTCGAGCCGGGCAAGCCTCCGGCCGCGTTCGTCGATCGCCTGCATCCACGCGCCGACGAGGCACACGTTCGGCTGCGCGTCGAGCAGCTCGACTTGTTGCGCGAGACGCTCCGGGAGGCAGACGTCGTCGGCGTCGATTCGGGCGACGTATTCGCCGACGGCCTCGCGGAGGCCGCGGTTCAGCGACGGCACCTGCCCCACGTTGTGCTCGTTGCGAAGGACCCGGACGCGAGGATCGTCGAACCCTTCCACGATCTCGACCGTTCGGTCGGTGCTCGCGTCGTCGACGACGACGAGCTCGAAGTCGGAGAACGTCTGGTCGATCACGCTGCGCAGCGTCTCGCTCACGAACGGCTCGCCGTTGTGAACGGCCATGAGAACGGTCACCCGAGGAGCCATCAGACGGCGGGACGCAGACGCCGGAACGACACGGTCTGGCGGGGACGGTT
>JAFALP010000421.1 GCA_019234175.1 Actinomycetota bacterium
TGCTGCTGCTCGTGGCCGCTGCGCTCGCAACGGCGGCCTCGGCTGCGGCGTTCACGCCGACGAATACGCTCGCGCCGCGGCAGTGGTACCTGCAGGACGACCACGCCTTCGACGCGTGGGCCTCCCCGCCCACGAACCTCGCGCCGGTGAAGGTCGCGATCGTCGACTCCGGCATCGACTGCTCCCTCCCCGACTTCGCCGGGCGCCTGCTCGCGGAGAAGAGCTTCGTCGGCGGCAATCCCTGCGTCGACACGGAGGGACACGGGACGTTCGTCGCCGGCGAGATCGCCGCCGACCTCGGCACGACGGGGATCATCGGCATGGCGTACACGGCGCAGCTCCTGATCGCGAAGGTCGTGAACTCCGCCGACGAGATCCCGCTCGTGGCGGAGGCCGCCGCCATCCGCTGGGCCGTCGACAACGGCGCCCGCGTCATCAACCTGAGCCTCGGCGGGCTCCGCGACGTCGCCAACCCCGAGCGCGACACGTACTCCGCGCTGGAGGCGAGCGCGGTGGCGTACGCGTACTCGAAAGGCGCCGTGCTCGTCGCCGCCGTCGGGAACGGGGACGAGGCGCCCTCGCAGCCGTGGCCATACGCGAGCTATCCGGCGGCGCTCCCGCACGTGATCGGCGTGAGCGCGCTCACGCGCACGGGGAACGTCCCCGACTTCTCCAACCGAGACCCGATCTTCAACGACCTGTCGGCGCCGGGCGTGTCCATCTTCTCGACGTTCCCGGCCGCGCTGACCGCGCTGCGCGTCGGCTGCCCCGACCAGGGCTACTCCGACTGCGGCACGGAGGACTACCGCAACGCGGAGGGGACGTCCTTCGCGGCGCCGCAGGTGAGCGCGGCGGCGGCGATGCTCTTCGCCACCGACCCCCAGCTCACGAACAGCCAGGTCGGCTTCATCCTCGAACGCACCGCCGACGACGTGAACGCCGCCAGCGGCTGCCCGCGCTGCGGCCTGCTCCGCGACCCGCTCTCCGGCTGGGGCCGCCTCGACGTGGCGAAGGCGATCGAGGCGCTCGCGGGCCCGCTCCCGCCGCCGGACGCGTACGAGACCAACGACGACGCGGGCACGCAGGCGCACACGGTGTGGGGGAAGACGGACACGCTGAAGGCGACGATCGACTACTGGGACGACCCCGTCGACGTGTACCGCGTCGCGCTGCAGCAGAAGGAGAAGCTCCGCACGCAGCTCGACGCGCCGGGAAGCAGCGGGTCGATCGGCCTCGAGGTGTGGCTGCCGCCGACCATCCACGTGGACAAGCCGGCGTCGCAGAAGTTCCTCGCCGCCTCGTCGACGGCGCGGCATCTCGCGTACGTCGCCCCGAAGAAGGGCTGGTACTACGTGGAGGTGCGCGCGGACTCGCCCGGCTTCGCCGCGTACACGCTCACGCTCAAGAAGACTGCTGGGCCGCCAGCAACTCCTCCGCGCTGACCGTCCGCAGGACGCGCGCCGGGTTGCCGACGACGAGCATCCGTGGCTCGACGTCCTTCGTCACGACGGCGCCGGCGCCGACGAACGCCTCTTCGCCGACGACGATGCCGGGGCAGAGGATGGCGCCGCCGCCCACACGCGCGCCACGGCGCACCGTCGGGCCCTTGATCAGCTCGTGACGACGCTCGGTGCGGCCCATGAAGTTGTCGTTCGTGGTGACGACGCAGGGCGCGATGAAGACGTTGTCCTCGAGCGTCGTGTACGCGGTGATGTACGCCTCTGCCTGGATCTTCGTCAGCTCGCCGATGGTGGTGTCGTTCTCGACGAGGACGCCGCGGCCGATGACGACGTCGTCGCCGACGTCGACCCGCTCGCGCACGCATGCCTGGTCGCCGACGATGACGCGCGCGCCGAGCCGGGTGCCCGCGAAGACGATCGCGCCCGTGGACACGATCGTGCCGTCGCCGACCTCCGCCGGAGGCAGCGGCTCCCGCTTCGCCGTCGAGCGCGGCGACAGCGAGGGCTGCTTGCCGACGACGGCGTTCTCGAGCACCTTCACGTTCTCGCCCAGCACCGTGCCCGGGTAGACGATCGCGCTCGGGTGGATCTCAGCCACGCAGGGACTCCGTGAGGCGGTCGAGCGCGCGCACGACACGGGCGCCGTCCTCGGCCACCTTGCGCCGGTCGCCCTCGCCGCCCATGAGGCGCAGGAACTCCTGGCATTCCAGCTTCAGCGGCTCGTCGGTGGCGATCTTCGGGATGAAGATGTCGCCGGAGCGCGTCTGCCACTCCCCGTAGCTCTCCGCGCGCTTCCACGGTCCCTTCTCGTACACGGTCACCTTGCGCTCGAGCTCCATGTCGTCGAAGACGACCATCTTCTCCAGGCCGACGACGGTGATCTTGCGCATCTTGTGCGGGTCGAGCCACGACAGGTGCATGTGCGCGATCTTCCCGCTCGGGAAGCGGAGGTAGCAGAAGACGACGTCCTCCACGCCCTCGTTCAGGAACGCGCGCCCGTGCGCGACCGCCTCGCTCGGCTCCTCGTCGAGGAGGTAGAGGATGACCGACAGGTCGTGGACGCCGAGGGACCAGAGCGCGTTCTCGTTCTCGCGGACGATGCCGAGGTTCTGCCGGTTGCCGTAGACGCACACGACGTCACCGAGCTCGCCGTCGGCGATCAGCTGCTTCAGCTTGCGGACGCCGGGGTGGTACAGAAGGAGGTGGCCCGGCATGAGCACGAGGTCGCGGTCGGCGGCGAGCGCGACGAGCTCGTCGATCTCGCCGGCCTTCATCGCCGGCGGCTTCTCGACGAGCACGTGCTTGCCCGCCTCGAGCGCCTGCTTCGCGAGCGCGTAGTGCGTCGGGACGGGCGTCGCGATGACGACGGCCTCGAGCTCGTCGTCGGCGAGCATCTCCGTGAAGTCCCCGGTGACGCGCGCGTTCGGGTACTGCGCGGCGAACTCGGCCTGCTGCGCGGGGTTCGCGTCGCAGAGCCAGCGAAGATCCGCGAGCGCGTCGAAGTTTCGCGCGAGGTTCTTGCCCCAGTACCCGAGCCCGGCCTGTCCTACCTTTAGGGGACTCACAGCTTGAACACGTTCTCCGCGGCCGTGCCCTTCGCGCCGGTTGCGTTGCGGA
>JAFALP010000265.1 GCA_019234175.1 Actinomycetota bacterium
GTTCGCCTTCGTCGTCCCTCTGCTCATCGTCCTCGTCGTCGGGATCGTCCAAGTGGCAACCGCGTACAACCACTACCTCACCGTCACCGACGCCGCCCGCGTCGGCGCCCGCGACGCCGCCGTCGGCCGCTTCTCGGGGGAGACCCAGGCCGAGGTCGACCAGAGCGTGGTCGACGCCGCCGGGGACCTCGACCCGTCGCAGCTGCAGGTCGACGCCGAGAACCCGAATTGGAACGTCTCCGGCAGCAACGTCACCGTCACCGTCGAGTACCCGTATTCGATCGACATCATGGGCGTCGTCGTCGCCTCGGGAATGCTGACGAGCGCGATCACGGAGCGGGTCGAGTGACGGGACCGTCCGCCCACAACCGAAGGAACCCGTCATGACCTATCGCGTCCGCAACTTGCTCATCGCCGTCGGGCTCGCACTGGTCGCCGCGCTGCTCACATTGCTGTACGTCACGAACTACAAGCGGTCGGTCCAGCACGACGCGACGTCCGTGCGCGTGTACGTCGCCGCGCAGGACATTCCGGTAGGCGCCACCGGCTCCGACATCGCCTCCGACGACCTCAAGACCGAGAACATCCCGCGCAGCGACGTCGTGCCGGGCGCAATCTCGGGCCCCAAGCAGATCGACAGCCTCGTACTCGCAGACCCGGTGTACGCGGGCGAGCAGCTGACGCTGCGCCACTTCACGAACGTCGCCTCGGAGGGCGTCCGGGGACAGCTCAAGGCGCACCAACGCGCGATCCAGATCGCAGGCGATCCCAACCAGGTTCTCTCCGGCACGCTGCAGACGGGCGACCACGTCGACGTCGTGGGGAACATCCACGCGGTCGGGAACCTGCAGAACCCGTACTCGCGCATCGTCCTGCGCGACCTCCTCGTCCTGAGCGGGCCGGGGGCCGCCGCGGCGTCGAAACTCGGGACGACCGGGAGCAACACCGTCTCCGTGATCCTGCAGGTCAGCGACGCCCAAGTCTCGCGTCTGTTCTACGTGATGAACAACGGCGACTGGTCGCTCGAGCTGCGGCCGGCACAGGGCGCAACCGATGGCCCCGACCAGGTCGCGACCGCATCGACGCTCGAGATCGCGGGGGTGCCGAAATGACCCCCGCCGTCCGCCTCTACTTCACCGGAACCTGCGACGGCTTCGAGACGTTGCGCGCCGCCCTCGCCGAGCATGCCGACGTCGACGTCGTGGGCTGGAGCGCTCACGTGGCGCAGGCGACCGGCCCGCTCGCCGGAGGGCACCTCGAGTGTGTCATCCACGCGACCGGCGCGAACGACTTCCCCGCCGCAGAGGTGGCCGCCATCCGCGAGCACACGCGGGCACCGGTCATCCTCGTCGCCTCCGGCTCGGAGGCGGCGGCGATGCTCGAAGCGGCGCTCGCGACCGACGTCGCGGACGTCTTGCTGCTTCCCCAGCTCACGCACAACGTCCTGTTCGCGATCCGGAAGGCGGCGCACGCCCGCCGCCAGCTCGAGACGGCCGCACATCGCGGGCGCGTCGTCACGGTGTTCTCGCCGAAGGGCGGAACGGGGAAGACGGTCGTCTCGACGAACATCGCCGCGTCCCTCGCGAAGCGGGACGGCCGGCGGACACTGCTCCTCGATCTCGACCTCCAGTTCGGCGACTCGGCGATCGTGCTCGGGATCGAGCCGGAGAAGACGATCTTCGACCTCGTCGTCGGTCCGGGCGAGCTCGACGCGGAGAAGGTGGCCGGCTATGTGTCGCGCCATCCGTGCGGGCTCGACGTCCTGCCGGCGCCGCTGCGGCCCGAAGACGCAGAGCTCGTCACCGAGGCGAAGATCATCGCGCTCCTCGAGGTCGTCCGCGGGTCCTACGACGCGATCGTCGTCGACACGTCGCCGTTCTTCCACGGGCCGATGCTCGCAACGCTCGACCGCACCGACGAGCTCCTCGTCCTCTGCGGGCTCGACATCCCCACGCTGAAGAACGTCCGCCTCGCGCTCCAGACGCTCGAGCTGCTCTCGTTCCCGACGAGCCGGATCCGGTACGTCATGAACCGCGTCAACTCGAACCTCGGTCTGAAGACCCGCGAGGTGGAGGAGGGGCTGCGCGTCAAGGTCGCGTGCGAGCTGCCGATGGACCGTCGCGTCCAGGTCTGCGTCAACCGCGGCGAGCCGATCGTCCTCGCCGAGCCGAGAGCGGACTTCTCGGGTGCGATCGCGTCGCTCGCACGCATGGTCGTGCCACCGGCGCCGACGACGTCGAAGCAGGCGCATCACCGCCGTCTGTCGTTCGCGAAGGCATGACCGGATGACGCTGCAGGCCCGTATCTCCCGCGCCGGCGAGAGCTCGTACGTCAACCTGGAGTCGGCCGCGGCGGCGCCGGACCCGTACGCCGACCTCAAGGCGAAGGTGCACCACGCGTGCATCGCCAAGCTCGGGCCCGAGCTCTTCAAGGAGGACGCAAGCGACCTGAACGACCGCGTCTACCGGGCGGTCACGGAGGAGCTCGCGCTCAACCGCACCCCGCTCACGCGGGAGGAGCGCAAGGAGCTCGTCCGGGAGCTGGCCGACGACATCCTCGGGTACGGGCCGCTCGAGCGATTCCTGCGCGACGACACCGTCACCGAGGTCATGGTGAACGGGCCGGACCGCGTGTACGTCGAACGCGGGGGCAAGATCGAGCTGACGAGCGCGCGGTTCATCGACGACGCGCACCTCCTGCGCATCATCGAGAAGATCGTCTCGCAAATCGGGAGGCGCGTCGACGAGGCGTCGCCGATGGTGGATGCCCGCCTTCCCGACGGCAGCCGCGTGAACGCGATCATTCCACCGCTCGCGCTCACCGGGCCGACGCTCACGGTCAGGAAGTTCGCGCGTGAGCCGTACACGATCAACGATCTCATCTCGTTCGGCACGCTTTCGCCGAGGGCGGCGCAGTTCTTCGGCGCATGCGTCAAGGGGAAGCTGAACGTTCTCATCGCCGGCGGCACCGGCACCGGCAAGACGACGACGCTGAACGCGATCTCGGCATTCATCCCCGGCGACGAGCGCATCGTCACGATCGAGGACGCCGCCGAGCTCCAGCTCCAGCAGCAACACGTGATCACGCTGGAGTCTCGGCCGCCGAACATCGAGGGAAGCGGTCAGGTGACGATTCGCCAGCTCGTCCGGAACGCGCTGCGCATGCGGCCCGACCGGATCATCGTCGGCGAGGTGCGGGGAGCCGAGACCCTCGACATGTTGCAGGCGATGAACACGGGCCACGAGGGGTCGCTGACGACGATCCACGCGAACTCGCCGCGCGACGCGCTCAGCCGCCTGGAGACGCTCGTGCTCACGGCCGGCGTCGATCTGCCGCACCGCGCGATCCGCGAGCAGATCGCGAGCGCGTTCGACCTGCTCGTGCAGATCCAACGCCTCGTCGACGGCTCCCGCCGAATCACGCACATCTGCGAGGTCGTGGGGATGGAGTCGGACGTCATCACGCTGCAGGACCTGTTCGTCGCATCGGCTCCGACGGACGCGGACGCGCCGGGGGCGAAGCGCCTGCTCACGCCGCTCCGAGCGACGGGGCTCAAGCCGCACTTCCTGGAGAAGCTCGCGGCGAACAACGTCGTGCTCGCGAGCGGGTTCTTCGCGGCCGAGGAGGAGGCGGACCCGCGCGCGGCATTCGCGGTCAACGGATACGGAGGGCACGGATGAGACGAGGCGCCGTCACCGCTCTCGTCGTCTTCGCCGCGTGGGCATCGGCGGCGTCCGCGGCGGTCGACATCAAGGGAGTGGACACGAGCGGGTACCCCGAGATGCGCGTGACCGTCACCGCGCCGCCCGGAAGCGTGGAACCGACGCTCGACGAGAACGGCAGGCCCGTGACCGTCGACCAGGCGGTGAGCCTCGCAGGAGCGAAGAGCATCGTCCTCGCCGTCGACCGCTCACACTCGATGGCCGGGCGCTCGCTCCGCGATGCGACTGCCGCTGCGCTCGCGCTCGTGCACTCCATCGGCCGAACGGACAGCGTCGAAGTGATCGCGTTCGGCCACCGCGCGCAGGTCGTGTCGACGTTCTCGCAATCGCCCGACGCCACGCTGCGCGACCTCACGGTCGACCGCACGAGCGGGACGGCGCTCTGGGACGCCGTCACATTGGCATCGACCGGCCTCTCGACGCGGCCTGCGACGCAAGGCCGCGTGATCGTGGTCGTCACCGATGGGCAGGACGTCTCCAGCACGGCGACCCGCGCGACCGCGATCCGATCTGCGGTCGCGGTTCACGCAACCGTCTACACGGTCGGCATCGCCTCGCCCGACTTCACGCCGTCCCCGCTCGAAGCGCTCGCAGAGAGCACCGGCGGCTCCTACCAGGAGGCGACGTCGAGCGCGCAGCTCCTGCCGCTGTACAGGTCCATCGGCCGAAGCCTGGAACGCACGTGGGAGCTGCGCTACGCGACGGCCGCACGGCCCGGCGAGAGCGTCGTCCTCGAGGCGGCGGTGGCGGGAGCGGGACGCAGCACGAGAGGCGTCGTCCTTCCCGGCACGCCGCCGCCGCTGCGCACGGCGCGGCCGGCCTGGACGTCGCGCCTCGATCCGCTCGCCCTCGCGGGCGCGGTGTTCGTGCTGATGCTCTGCGCCGTCGTCTTCGCGCTCGGCGCCCGGCGCCGCGACTGGCTCGCCTCCCGCCTCGATCCTCATGTCGCGACCACACGGCGGGCGAAGCGCACCTCGCACCGCGGGGAGGCGCGGAGCCTCCTGAAGCGCCTCTTCGCCGCGACCGAACGCGCATTCGCGAACGTGAAGCAGTTCCGGTCGCTCCAGCGGATGCTCGTCCGCGCCGACCTCCCGCTGCTCGCCGCCGAGCTGGTCTACCTCTGCCTCGGCTGCGCGATCGCGACGGGCGTCGTCGCCGGCGTCTCGGGCGCGTCGGCATTCGTCGTCCTCGTTCTCGTGTTCCTCGGCGGCTGGGCGCCGATTCTCTTCGTCGCGATGAAGGCCCGGTCACGCATCCGCGCGTTCGACGAGCAGCTGCCCGACCTGCTCACGACGATCGCGGCGTCGCTGAAGGCCGGGCATTCCTTCCGGCACTCGATCCAGTCCGTCGTGGACGAGGGCGGGGACCCCGCCGCCAAGGAGTTCCGCCGGGTCCTCACCGAAACGCGGCTCGGCCGCCAGATGGACGACGCACTCAGCGACCTCAGCACGCGCATCGGATCGAAGAACCTCTCCTTCGCGCTCACCGCGGTGACGATCCAGCGACAGATCGGCGGCCCGCTCGCAGGGCTCTTCGACATGGTCGCCGACACCGTGCGCCAACGGCAGCAGTTCGCGCGCAAGATCCGCGCGCTCACCGCGATGGGGCGGATGTCCGCCTACGTCCTCATCGGGCTGCCGTTTCTCGTCGCCGTCGCCGTGAGTGCGATCAACAGCTCGTACATGGGCCCGCTCTGGCACACGACGACCGGCCACGAGCTGGTCGGGGCGGGCCTCGTGATGATCGCCGTCGGCTCGCTGATCCTGCGAAAGATCGTGACCTTCAGGGGGTAATGGATGTTGCTCGCCGTCGCAGTCCTCGCACTCGGGTTCGCCGCCTTCCTCGCCGTCGAGGTGGCGAGCGAGCCCGCCCGTCGTCACCGCGTCGCGCTTCGTCGCGCGGCCGGTTACGGCCGGCGCCGGCGCCACGATCCGACGGTCGAGACGGCGAAGTTCGCCGACCGCGTCCTCACGCCGATGGTGCGGTATCTCGCGTCGCTCACGCTGAAGCTCACACCACGGACATCCGTGGAGGCGATCGGCTCGCGCCTCCTCGCAGCGGGCCTCACGGGCCGCCTGAGCGCGACGCAGTTCCTCGCGCTCAAGGCGGGATTGGGGATCGGCGGGGCGGCGGCCGGGGTCGCCGTCGCCGCCGCCGTCTCGCCCGTGGCGGGGATCCTGTTCGTGCCGACGCTGGGCGCGCTCGGCTTCCGGCTGCCGGAGCTCTTCGTCGCTCGGCGAATCGCCGCGCGCCGCGACCGGATTCGCGGCGAGCTGCCCGACGCCCTCGACCTTCTCGCCGTCTCCGTCGAAGCGGGGCTGGGGCTGGACGGCGCGGTCGCGAAGCTCACCGAGCACATGGACGGCGCGCTGGTCGACGAGTTCTCGATCACGCTCGGCGAGATGCGCGTCGGCGAGGCGCGCCACGACGCGCTCAAGAAGCTCGCCGAGCGCGTTCCCGCGCCCGAGGTCGGCGCGTTCGTGCGCTCGGTCGTCCAGGCGGACCAGCTGGGCATCTCCCTCAGTCGCATCCTCCGCGTACAGGCGTCCGACTCGAGGCAGAAGCGTCAGGCCGCCGCCGAGGAACGGGCCATGAAGGCGCCGATCAAGATGCTCTTCCCGACGGCGCTCTTCATCTTCCCGGCGATGTTCATCGTCATCCTGGGACCGGCGCTCATCAATATCACCCACGTCTTCAGCCTCCGTTGATGGACGAGGCCGAGAGCGGATTCGGGACGGGCCTGCGGGCGCAGCTGGAGCGGAAGCGCACCGGCGAGCCCGAGCATGTGCCGCCGGTCGTCGTGGAAGCGCCGGTGAGCCCACCAGTCATCGCCGAGCCGGCGCACGACCCGCGTCTCGAGCTCGAGGCGACGCAGGCGCACGAGCGAGCGCTCGTGCGCGAGCTCGAGGAGCTGCGCGCCGCGGCCGAACGCGCCGCCGACGCCGACCGCCAGCTCGCACGCGCGGAGGCGCTGCGGGCGGAGGTCGAGGAGCGCGAGGTGGTGCTCCGCATTCAGCTCGACCAGGTGGAGGCGGATCGCGTCGAGACCGCGCGCACGCGTACGGAGGTGATCGCGGAACAGGCACGCATCGAGGCGCTCGCGCGGCACGTCGACTCGCGCGCGAAGGAGCTCCACTCGGCCGACCAGGAGCACGCGCAGGCGGGTGCCCACATCGCCCAGCAGCTCGCCGCGATCGCAGAGCGCGAACGCGAGGTGAAGCGGGAGCAGGGGGTCCTCGAGGCACGCCGCGCGGACGAGGACGCACGACTCGCCGCGCGCGAGGACGCGCTGCGCGCGAGCGACGAGGCGTTGCAACGCCGGGAAGAGGCGCTCGGAGAACGGGAGACGAAGGTGCACGAGGCGATCGCCGAGGTGCGCGAGCGGCTGGAGGCGATCGAGGTGAGGGAGTCGACGTTCGAACGCCAGCGGGACGCGCGCGAGAAGATGCTCCTGAACGGGGAAGCGGCCCTCGCTGCCTGGGAGCGGCGACTGCGCTCGCTCGGCGAGCGGCTCGAGCGCGAGCAGGCCGGCCACGGGAACGCGTCGCGCGAGGCGCTCGACCTGCTCGCCGAGCTCGAGCGCCGCGAGGAAGCGGTTTCCGAGCGAGAGGCGAAGCTCGTGGAAGCGCAGGCGAAGGTCGAGGAGACGGAGACGTCGCTCCGCCTGCGCGATGCGCGTCTCCACGTCGACCTCGACCTGCGCGAAGACTCACTCGAGGATCGCGAGCGGTCGATTGCCGAGCGCGAGCAGTTGATGGACATGCGCGAGCGCGAGCTGAACGCATACGTCGGTGAGCTGCAAGGTCGTTTGAACGACAGGAGCGTCGCTTGAACGAGTGACCGCGTTTTACACAAACCCCCGCAAACGGGGGTCATTCACCGGGTCGGTGGCGTCGATGGACGGAGTGCGGCAGAACGGGGGACTGGGGAAGTGGCCGCAACACAGGGGTCGAGGGACGTCGCGAACGCGACACACGATCTATACCGGCAGTACGGGAAGCAGATCTACGCGTACTGCCTGCATCAGCTTCGCTCGCGCGAGGAGGCAGAGGACGCCGTCCAGACGACGTTCCTCAACGCGTTCCGCGGCCTGCAGCGCGGGACGACGACGCGCTTCGAGCAGGCCTGGCTCTACAAGATCGCGCGCAACGTCTGCATCGCGCGCCGCTCGTCGTCGGGCCGCCGCCTGCGCTTGGAGACGCCGAACGACTTCGAGATCCTCCAGGAGACGGTTCCGGGCGATGCGCGCACCGACGCGGTCGAGCTGATGGGGCTCGAAGAGGCACTCGAGCGTATGCCCGAGAACCAGCGCCGCGCGATTCTCCTGCGCGAGTGGCAGGGACTCTCCTACCGCGAGATCGCCGCCGAGCTCGGCCTCTCACAGGGCGCGATCGAGATGCTCGTCTTCCGCGCGCGGCGCACGCTCGCGGGCACGCTGCGGGAGCCGCAGACGCCGAAGCGCGCTCAGGCTCGCTGAACGACGACGGCGGCGGAGCAGCCGGCGACGAGTGCGCACAGCGGATCGTCGACGCCGCGAAGCTGGCGGTGTGAGCCGTCGATCGCGATCTCCGGCCATACATCGATGCCGAGCGAGCCGGCACCCTCGTCGGAGCCGATCGCCAGCAGCGCGTCGACCGTGAACACGTCGCGGCGGCCCGACTGCCGCCGTGCGATGCCGTCGAGCTCGCGCAGCTCCTCGAACGGGTCGATGCGCACGTTCGAGTCGGACCCGATGCAGAGACCGATACCGCGGTGGAGGAGCCGCTCGACCGGCAGGAAGCCGTCGCCGAGGTTCGCCTCCGTCGTCGGGCAGGCGCACACGCGCGCGCCGGCCTCGCCGAGCAGGTCGAGCTCACGCCCGTCCGCGTGCGTCGCATGGACGACGGTGGTGTGCGGACCGAGGCAGCCGCACTCGGCGAGCAGCTCGATCGGGCGCATGCCGTGCTCGGAGAGGCACTCGGCGATCTCGCGCGGCTGCTCGTCGGCGTGCACGTGCAGCGGCAGCTCCTGCTCGCGCGCGTACCGGCCGAGCTCCTCGAGCCAGTCGCGCGGGCACGCGCGGACGGAGTGGGGGGCGACGCCGACGCGCAGGCCGTCCGCGCGCAGCTGCTCGAGCCCGCGCAGGTACTCGGCGACCGATCCCTGCCGGAAGCGCTCGATGCCGCCGCGCGCGTACGCGACGAGCAGCACGACGAGCTCGATCCCGAGCTCCTCCGCGGCGACCGACGCCTCGCGCGCCTCGTCCAGTCCCAGATAGTGGAACTCCCCGACGGCGGTGTAGCCCGCGTCGCGCATCTCGGCGAAGACGGCGAGCCAGTCGGTCCGGGCGCCGGCCGCGAGGTCGAGCATCGCCTCCCGCCACGCCCAGAAGTCCCCGCCCTCGACCCGCCCGCGCAGCGCCCGCTGGAAGGCGTGGCTGTGCGCATTCACGAAGCCCGGGATCTGGAAATCGTCCACCGCGCGGGGGACAATACGCAGACCACATGCGCCGCCTCCTCGCGGGGGGGCTCGTAATCGCATACCTGGCGGTCCCCGGTCTCGCCCGGGCCGGAACGGTCGCCATCTTCTACTACCCGTGGTACGGGACGCCGCTGCATGACGGCAGCTGGGAGCACTGGGACCAGAACGGGCACCAACCGCCCGCGAGCGTGTACTCGAGCTTCTTCCCCGCGACCGGCCCGTACTCGAGCGGCGACCCGAGGATGGTGGCGAGGCAGATGCAGGAGATCGCGAGCGCGGGCGTCGACGAGGTCATCGTCTCGTGGTGGGGGAGGGGATCGGCCGAGGACCTCCGCCTTCCGCTCGTGATGAAGGCCGCGCACGCGCAGCACCTCGCGGTCGCGATCCATCTCGAGCCATATGCCGGACGCTCGCCGGCGACGATCGCGCAGGACCTCCTCTACCTGGCCGCGAAGGGGATTCGCGACGTCTACGTCTACCACCCGCTCGACTTCACGGTCGCGGACTGGCAGCCGGTGACGTTGCAGAAGCCGGCCGGGATGCGTCTGTTCGCCGCGACCGACCTCGTCGGGTTCGCCGCGGACGCGGGCTTCAACGGCTTCTACACGTACGACTTCATCGACTACGGCGGCGCGAAGTTCATCCGCCTGTGCGAGGAAGCGCATGCGCACGGGATTCTGTGCGCGCCGAGCGTCGGGCCTGGCTACAACGGCGACCGTGCCGGCGAGCTGTCGCTCACGCGGGCCCGTGACGACGGCGCCACCTACGACGCGCTGTGGAAGGCCGCCATCCGCGCGAAGCCGGACATGGTCACGATCACGAGCTTCAACGAATGGGGGGAAGGGACACAGATCGAGCCGGCCGAGACGAAGAAGGGGTACCTATCGTACGACGGCTCGTGGGGCCTGCAGGGCGCGGCGGCCGAGGACGCGTACCTGACGCGGACCGCGTATTGGTCCGCGCGCTTCCATGCCCTGAAGTAGGCGCCCCGTACACTTGCACGGGATGGCTTCCCGCGCGATCCCGGCCCCGCTCGCTCAGCTCCCGAATGCGCTGACGCTCGGGCGGCTGGCGCTCATCCCCATCTTCGTCGCGCTCATGGTCGCCGCCGGGGACGGGCATAGCTGGCCGGCGGGGATCGTCTTCGGCGTCGCCGGCGTCACCGACCAGATCGACGGCTTCCTCGCACGACGCTGGCACGTGGAGTCGCGCTTCGGGAAGATCGCCGACCCGTTGGCGGACCGGCTCATGATCGACGCGGCGGTCGTGCTCCTCGTCGCGTACGGCCGCCTGTCGTGGGCGGGCCTCGCCGTCATCGCCGCGCGCGACCTGCTCCTCCTCGCCGGCTGGCGCATCCTCGCGCCGCGCGGCATCGACCTGAACGTCAGCCTGCTCGGCAAGGCGGCGACGTGGCTCCTGTACGCGGCGATCGGGTTCCGCATCGTCACGCACGACCACACGACGTGGCCGCTGTGGCTCTTCTGGATCGGCCTCGGCGCCGCCGTCCTCGCGGCGATGTTGTACGTGCGCGACGCGCGGAAAGCACTCAGTCGATGAAGGCAGTCGTCATGGCGGGCGGCGAGGGCACGCGTCTGCGTCCGCTCACGTCGAACCAACCGAAGCCGCTCGTGCCCATCGTCGGCAAGCCGTGCATGGAGCACATCCTCGAGCTCCTGAAACGGCACGGGATGGTGGACGTCATCGTCACCGTCGCGTTCCTGCCGCAGGCGATCCGAAGCTACTTCGGCACGGGGGAGACGCTCGGCATCGACATGGCGTACTCGGTGGAGGAGTCCCCCGCGGGGACGGCCGGCTCGGTGCGGCTCGCCGCCGGCCGGCTCGACGATACCTTCGTGGTCATCTCCGGCGACGCGCTCTGCGACGTCGACCTCACGCGGCTCGTCGACTTCCACCGCGAGAAGCAGGCGTCGGTGACGATCGGGCTCAAGTCGGTCGACAACCCGCTCGAGTTCGGGATCGTCGTCACCGACGAGGAGGGCCGCGTCGAGCGGTTCCTGGAGAAGCCGTCGTGGGGGCAGGTGTTCTCGGACACGATCAACACCGGCATCTACGTGCTCGAACCGGAGATCTTCGACTACATCGAGCCCGACAAACCGGTCGACTTCTCGGCCGACGTCTTCCCCCGTCTGCTCGACGACGGGATGCCCGTGTTCGGCTACGTCGCCGAGGGCTACTGGGAGGACGTGGGCAACCTCGAGGCCTACATCCGGGCGCACCGGGACGTGCTCGACGGCAAGGTCAGCATCGACGTGCCCGGG
>JAFALP010000343.1 GCA_019234175.1 Actinomycetota bacterium
CCCGGCCTTCCGGAAGGCGCTGAGCCTCGCGATCAATCGCAGCCAGGTCTCGAAGCTCGGTGAATACGGATATGCCCCGCCGACCGACGCGATCGGGCTCAACGGCCTCTTCCCGCAGTGGGTCACCGACCCGTCGGTGAAGGCGCAGGCGAAGGCGCTTGCCACCTATAACCCGACGGCTGCGAAGAAGACGCTGACGGACGCCGGCTTCACCTACAAGGGCAGCCAGCTGCTCGACCCGAAGGGCAACCCGGTCACGCTCAACATCTACGTGATCTCGGGTTGGTCGGACTGGGTCGCATCGGACCAGATCATCGCCAAGGATCTCTCGGCGATCGGCATCAACTCGTCCGAGCAGCTCGAGCCCGACTGGAACTCGTGGTATCCGAACGCGTCCACGACGAACGACCCGACGCTCCTCTGGCAGAACGTCTCGGGAGCGACGCCGTACGGCTACTTCAACGCGAACCTGTCCCAGTCGGAGTACACGCCGCCCGGGCAGGATGCGACCGTGACGAGCAACTGGGCGCACTTCTACGACACCGCCGCCCAGCCCCTGCTGGACTCCTTCCGGGCCTCCCTCGACCCCGAGGTCCAGAAGGCGGACTTCGTCAAGCTCGGCAACCTGTTCCTCAAGGACATGCCGATCGTCCCGATCTACCTGGCTCCGCAGTGGTCCACGTACAGCACGAAGTACTTCCACAACTTCTCGTCCCCGAAGGACGACTACGCGCAGCCGATCTTCACGAACTACCCCGACAACATCCTGCAGTTCACCCGGATCCTTCCGGGCGGCAAGGCAGGCGCTTAACCCTCCTGTTTACGTGGGGGGTGGAGTCCGATCCGCCCCCCACGTAGATTCCTTGGGCCCGCATGCGCTGGTTCCTGCGTCGACTCGCCTTCTACGTGTTCGCCGTCTGGCTGGCGCTCACGCTGACGTTCCTGCTCCCGCGGCTCATGCCCGGGAACCCGGTCGGCGGACTGCTCCAGCACCTGTCGCCGTCGCAGATCCAGGCGAACCCAGGGATCATCGCCACGTACGAGAAGCTCCTCGGCGGCAACCACGAGTCGATTCCCACCGCGTACTGGCAGTACCTCGGCCACGTCGTCCATCTCAACTTCGGGATCTCGACATCGAACTACCCGGCGAAGGTGTCGGAGGTGGTCGGGCGGACGCTCCCCTACTCGATCGCGCTCGTCGGCATCGCCTTCGTGCTCGCGTTCGTCCTCGGCACCGCCGTCGGCACCGTGGCCGCCTGGCGGCGCGGCGGCGGCTTCGACACGTTCTTCGTCCCGCTGTTTCTGACGCTCGGCGCGTTCCCCGCGTACTTCACGGCGCTCCTCATCGTGTACTTCGTCGGCCTCAAGCTCGGCTGGTTCCCGTTCCAGCACGCGTACTCGACCGACGTCACGCCGGGATTGCACTGGAACTTCATCTCGAGCGCGATCCAGCACGGCATCCTGCCGGCGCTCGTCATCGTCCTCGCCTACGCCGGCGGCTGGGTGCTGAACATGCGCACGGTCATGATCAACACGATCGGCGAGGACTACGTGACGATGGCGCAGGCGAAAGGCTTGAAGGACCGGCGCGTGATGCTGCGCTACGCCGCACGCAACGCCATCCTCCCCCCGCTCAACGGCTTCGCGCCCCAGTTCGCGACAGCCGTCGGCGGCGTCATCTTCGTCGAGCTCGTCTTCAGCTATCCCGGCGCAGGCTTCACGCTGCAGCAGGCCGCGCTCGGCAACGACTACCCGCTGACGCAGGCGCTGCTCCTCGTGTTCGCGATCTGCCCGATCGTGGCGATGTTCCTCACCGATCTCGCCAACCTCGTCCTCGACCCGCGCGTGCGGACCGCATGAGCCAGATTCAGGTCGAGCTGCAGGATCAGCCCTTCTCGCCGCTGTCGGCGCCGGCGACGCGGCGCGGCATCAAGGTGCCGGCGTGGATCGTGCTCCTGCTGAAGAACCCGAAGGGCCGCGTCGGCCTCGCGATCGTCCTCGGCATCGCGCTGCTGGCGGTCATCTCGCCGCTGATCGCCGACCCGGCGTCGGCGACGAACTTCAGCTTCGCCACCCGGCTCGCGCCGACCTGGCACCACCTCTTCGGCACGACCGACCAGGGCGAGGACGTGTGGGCCGGCGTTGTCGTCGGCGCGCGGCGCTCGCTCGCGACGGGATTCCTCGTGGCGCTGCTTGCGACCGGGCTCGCCGCGACTCTCGGGATCACCGCCGCCTACGTCGGCGGGATCGTCGACGACGTCATCAGCCTCGTCACGAGCGTCGTGTTCGTCATCCCCACGGTGCCGCTGCTCATCGACGTGACGGCGTTCCTGCACCAGCGCGGCATGACGACGATGATCCTCGTCGTCGGCTTCACCATCTGGGCGTTCGAGGCGCGGATTCTGCGAGGTCAGGCGCTCACGCTCAAGAACCGCGACTTCATCCAGGCGGCGAAGGTGTCGGGAGAGTCGACGTGGCGCATCGTCTTCGGCGAGCTGATGCCGAACATGATCAGCAGGATCGCCGCCGCCTTCGTGCTGGTCTTCTACATCGCGATCATCATCGAGGCCGGCCTGGAGTTCCTCGGTCTCGGCGACTCGGCCAAGGCGAGCTGGGGTGTCTCGCTCTACTGGGCGACCGTCAACTCGAGCGTCCTCCAGGGCGAATGGTGGTCGTTCCTCTTCCCCGGGCTCGCGATCGGGATCACCGTGCTCGGCCTCACGCTCGTGCTCGCCGGCATCGACGAGGTCTCGAACCCGCGTCTGCGCGGCATCCCGACGCGGCGCGCGCTCCTCCTGCGCCGCCGGGGGCCGGCGTGATCGCCGCCGTGCCGGTGGAGACGGAGCGGCGCGCGGCGCGGACCGGCCCGCTCGTCGAGCTGCGTGGGCTCACGGTCGAGTACGGCATCGGCGAGGGAGCCGTACGCGCGGTGGACGGCGTCGACCTCGCCATCGCGCCGGGCGAGATCCTCGGCCTCGCGGGTGAGTCCGGCAGCGGCAAGAGCACGATCGCGAACGCGATGCTGCAGATCCTGCGGCCGCCCGCGCGCATCGCCGGCGGCCAGATCCTCTTCGAGAACGAGGACCTGACGACGAAGAGCCGTGAGGAGCTCCGCAAGTTCCGCTGGCGCAACGTGTCGATGGTCTTCCAGAGCGCGATGAACTCGCTCAACCCGGTCATGCGCGTCGGCGACCAGTTCGTCGACATGATGCGTGCGCACGAGCGCATCTCCAAGCGCGACTCGCTGAAGCAGGCGGAGGGGCTGCTCGACCTCGTGGGCATCGACCCGAGGCGCATTCGCTCCTATCCGCACGAGCTGTCCGGAGGCATGCGGCAGCGCGTCATCATCGCCATGGCGCTCGCGCTGGAGCCCGAGCTCGTGATCATGGACGAGCCGACGACCGCGCTCGACGTCGTCGTGCAGCGCGAGATCGTCCAGCAGATCCGGACGCTGCAGCGCAAGCTCGGCTTCGCGGTGCTCTTCATCACGCACGACCTCTCGCTGCTGCTCGAGGTCGCGAACCGCGTGGCCATCATGTACGCGGGCGAGATCGTCGAGGAAGCGACCTCGGAGGAGATTCACCGAGCTCCCAGGCATCCGTACACGATCGGCCTGATGCAGTCCTTCCCACCGCTGCGCGGGCCGGTCGTGCGGATGAGCGGGATCGCGGGGTCGCCGCCCGACCTGGCCGCGACGCCGTCTGGCTGCCGTTTCCATCCGCGGTGCCCGCACTGCCTGCCGGGCGACGCCGCCCTGTACGCGCGGCAGACGACCGAGCGCCCGCGGCTGCGCGAGGTCGCTCCCGGCCATCGCGTCGCATGCCATCTGGTGGAGCGGGACGGATGAGCACGGCCGAGCTCGAGGTCGAGGGCCTGACGAAGTACTTCCGCGTCGGCAACACGCTCTTCGACCGCAGCCGCGTCCACGCCGTGGACGACGTCACGTTCTCGCTCCGGCCCGGGACGATCACCGCGCTCGTCGGCGAGAGCGGCAGCGGCAAGAGCACGGTCGCGCGCCTGCTGGCGAAGCTGTACACGCCCACGAGCGGCCGTGTGCTCTTCGACGGCGAGGACCTGACGCGGGTGCGCGGCCGCCGCCGGACGCGCGCCTACCGCTCGCAGGTGCAGATGACGTTCCAGGATCCGTTCGGCTCGCTCAATCCGGCGAAGACGATCCACCACCACCTCGCGCGGCCGCTGCGCATCCACGATGTGGTGCCGTCCGACCAGGTGGAGGGCCGCGTCCACGAGCTGCTGGACGCGGTCGGTCTCGTCCCGCCGGCGAAGATCGCGAAGAAGTACCCGCACGAGCTCTCGGGCGGGCAGCGCCAGCGTGTCGCGATTGC
>JAFALP010000388.1 GCA_019234175.1 Actinomycetota bacterium
CTGCGGCGGATCGAGCTAGCGCTTCTTCCGGCTCTGCTCGCGCGGATGGCGCAGAAGCGCCTTCAGCTCCTTCTTCGCCACCGACCGGAGCGCCAGCCCGTCGAGCTGCGCGCGCTCGCCCTCGAGCTCGACGGCGACGGTGCCGACGGTGGCGACGACGATGGCGTGCGAGCCGGAGGCGACGCCGGCGAAGACGCGGATGCGTCCGTTGACGCGCGGCCTGACCTTCACGCGCTCGACGCGCAGCTCGAGCGGGAGCACGATCTTCTCCCGCCGCGACGTCTCGGCGGAGAGCACGCGGTGCGCGAGCATCCCGTCGGAGGTGAAGCGCTCGGCGCGGATGGAGATGTCGACCGGCTCGCGGCCCTCCAGCTCGCACCGGAACGACAGACCGTTCGGCGTCTTGCCCGACCAGCCCCAGCCGTCGACGGTGACGGTGTAGCCGTCGGGAACCAGCAGGCCCTCCCCGAGCGCCTCGACGAACGCGCTCGTCGACGGGAGCTTCACGCCACGCGCTCCGTCGGGTACCCCCAACGCTCGAGGTCGGCGATGATCTGCTCGCAGTGCGCCGCGTCGCGTGTGAGCAGCGTCAGCTCGACGCCCGTCTCGCCGATCGGGATGCCGGTCTCGCGCTGGTGCTCCACCTCGACGACGTTGACGCGGTCGTCGGCGAGCAGGGCCAGGAGCCGAGCAAGCTCGCCGGGCCGGTCGGGCACGCGCGTGCGCAGCACGAGGAACCGCCCCGAGGCGGCGAGGCCGTGGCGCATGACCGAGACGAGGAGGCTCGCGTCGATGTTCCCGCCGGACAGAAGCGGGGCGACGGTGCCGCTGCCGCCGACGCTCCCGTCGAGCAGCGCGGCGACGGCGACCGCACCGGCGCCTTCGACCACGAGCTTCGTCCGCTCGAGCAGAAGCACGATCGCCTCGCTGATCTGCTCGTCCGTCACTGAGACGATGTCGTCGAGCATGCGGTCGAGGATCGACATCGTCAACGTCCCGGGCTTCTTCACCGCGATGCCGTCCGCGATCGTGTAGCCGGACCCGCCCGGCAGCGTCCCCGCCGCCTGCACGCCGACGATGCGCAGGCCGGGCTTCACCGCGCGCAGGGCGAGCGCGATGCCCGAGCACAGGCCGCCGCCGCCGATGGGGACGACCACCGTCTCGACGCCGGGGAGCTGGTCGGCGAGCTCGAGCCCGATCGTCCCCTGCCCGGCGATGACGAGCGGATCCTCGAACGGGTGGACGAGCGTCGCGCCCGTCTCGGCGACGTAGACGTGCGCCTCGTCGAGGCACTCCTCGATGGCGGGACCGGAGAAGACGACCTCGGCGCCGTAGTGCCGGGTCGCGTCCACCTTCGCCATCGGCGAGTCCTGCGGCATGAAGACGCGGGCACGTGCGCCCACTTCGCGTGCGGCCCACGCAACCGCCTGTCCGTGGTTGCCCGCGCTCGCCGCGACGACGCCGGCCGCCTTCTGCTCGTCGGTGAGCTGCGAGATCTTGTTGTACGCGCCGCGGATCTTGAACGAGCCGGTGCGCTGGAGGTTCTCCGCCTTCAGCTGCACCTCGCGGCCGCAGGCGCGCGAGAGCGTCTCGGACGCGTACACGGGGGTGACGCGCGCGACGCCCTCGAGCCGCGCCCGCGCGGCCTCGATGTCGGCGAGCTCAGGAGCGGTCGTTCTCAATGTGGAACACCTTTTCCAGGATCTCACGGACGGCGGTCAAGGGGTCGAGGTCGCGGCTCTGCACCTCGTCGAGCAGGCGCCTGAGCTCGGGGTCGTCGGCGACGGCATGCTCGAGGTGCGCCTTCGCCCGCGCCGAGGCGACCGCGAACACCTCACCGGCGAGGTTCCGCCGCCGCCGCTCGTCCAGCTGGCCCGACTCCTCCAGATGGCTGCGATGCGCCTCGATCTTCTCCCACAGCTCGGCGACGCCCTCGCCGCGCGTCGCCTCCGTGAGGACGATCGGCGGCCGCCACTCGCGTTCGCGGTCGAGCGCGAGGATCGATCGCACCTCGTTCAGCATCGTCTTCGCGGCAGGGTGATCCATCTTGTTGATGGCGATCACGTCGGGGATCTCCATGATCCCCGCCTTCAGCGCCTGCACCGAGTCGCCGGAGCCGGGCATGAGCACGAGGACGACGGTGTCGGCGATGCCGATCACCTCCACCTCGCTCTGGCCTGCGCCGACGGTTTCCAGGAAGACGATGTCCTTGCCGGCAGCGTCGAGGACGAGCAGCGCCTGCAGCGTCGCCTCGGCGAGGCCGCCGAGGTGGCCACGCGTCCCCATCGAGCGGATGAAGACTCCCGGGTCGAGGAAGTGGTCGGTGAGCCGGATGCGGTCCCCGAGGAGCGCGCCGTGGGAGAACGGGCTGGACGGGTCGACGGAGACGACGCCGACCTGCGTGTCGGACGCGCGAATGAGGCGCACGAGCGCGGAGACGAGGCTCGACTTGCCGACGCCGGGCGGGCCCGTTACGCCGACCGCGTACGCCTTGCCCGTGGCGGGATAGAGGTCGGCCACGACGCCGTACGCCATCGGGTCGCCGTTCTCGACGAGCGTGATCGCGCGCGCGAGCGCGCGGCGGTCGCCGTCGCGCACGCCGGCCGCCAGCGTCTCCCTCGTCCAGTCGCGACGCCCCGCCACGGGGCCTGACTCTACTTCGCACGTCTGACCAGACCACCGGCTAAGGGCCGGAGCGAACGCGAAGCGGAACATCAGCGAGTGAAAGTGCGCAGCACTTTCACTCGAGCGT
>JAFALP010000263.1 GCA_019234175.1 Actinomycetota bacterium
GGCGGCTGGATCCTCGTCACGTACTGCGTCGCGCAGGCGGCGCTCCTCGTGTTCGCGTACACGCTGTATCGCCTCGAGCTCGCGGGGAAGCGCCTCGACATCCGCGTACGGGAGCTGAGGCTCGCGTGACCACCGCGGAGAAGTACGTTACCGCCGCGTACTGCGTGATCTTCGCGGTCGTCCTCGCGTACGTGCTCATCATCTCGCTCAAGGTGCAGCGGCTCGAGCGAGACGTCGACGAGCTGGAGGAGCGCGCGGCTGCGGAGGACGACGAGCGCGAGACGATCGAAGTTGGCTGAGCTCCTCTTCTGGCCGGCGCTCGTCCTCTACGGCGAGGCCGCGGTCGGCTACTTCGGCGACGTGCGCCGTCCCGGCGCCGCCGGCCGAGCGGCGACGTGGGGCGTGCGTCTCGGCTGGCTCGTGCAGACGGCGCTGCTCGCCGTGCAGGCGTTGCGCGACGACGGCTTCCCATGGGGGACGTGGGCCGGGTCGCTGAACCTCTTCGTGTGGCTCGTCGTCGCCGCGTATCTCATCTGGGGATGCCGGCGGCCGTACCGGCTGCTCGGCCTCGCGGTCATGCCGCTCGCGGCGGCGCTGCTGGTCGTCGCGCGCCTCGGCGGCGGAACGGGCGTCGGGACCCGGAGCCGGTACTCGAACCTCTTCCTCGTCCTGCACGTCGGCCTCGTGCTGGCCGCGTTCGCCGGCTTCACGCTCGCCGCCGCGTTGTCGGCCCTCTATCTCTGGCAGGAGCGCCGCCTGAAGCGCCGCGAGTCGACGATCCTCCGCCGTCCGGCGCCGTCGCTCGCGGTGCTCGACCGGCTCGCCGCGCGCACGGTGCTCGTCTCCGTTCCGGCGCTGTCGCTCGGCGTCGGCGTCGGGATCGTCCGCCTCGTCGACCGCGGCGATCGCGTCGACGCCGTCGTCGCCACGACGCTCGTCACGTGGGCGGTATGGACGAGCTACCTGCTCGTGCGCGCCGCCGGCTGGTCCGGCAGGCGCGCCGCGTACCTCGCCCTCGCCGGCTTCGCGCTCGTCGTCGTCGTGCGCCTCGCTCTTCCCGCCACCCATTTCGCCTGATGCGCCTCGTCCTCGTCGGCACCTCGCACCACCACGCGCCCGTCGAGCTGCGCGAGCGCGTCGCGTTCGGGAAGGACGAAGCCCGCGCGATCGCCGAGCGGCTCGGCTCCGCCGTCTGCCTGTCGACGTGCAACCGGACCGAGCTCTACGTCGAGACCGAGGACGTCGAGGACGCCGAGCGGCGCTGCGTCGAGATCCTCGCCGAGCTCGAGCCGGCGCTCTACCGCCTCCACGACCAGGCGGCCGCGCTCCATCTCTTCCGCGTCGCCGCCGGCCTCGACTCGCTCGTCCCCGGCGAGGGCGAGATCCTCGGCCAGGTGCGCGCCGCGCACGAGGCCGGGACCGGAGGCCGGCTGCTCGACCGCGTCTTCCGCCACGCCCTGCACGCCGGCCGCAAGGTCCGCGCGCAGACGGCCATCGGCGAGAGCCCCGCATCCGTCTCCTCCGCGGCCGCCGCGCTCGCCGAGCAGGTCTTCGGCGACCTCGCCGGCTGCACCGTCCTCCTCGTCGGCGCCGGCAAGGTGAGCGACCAGGCGTCGCGCAATCTCCGTTCGCGAGGCGCGCACATCGCGTTCGTCGCCGACAGCAAGACCGACCGCGCGCGCATCGAGGAAGAGCTTGCGCGCGCCGACGTCGTCGTCTCGTCGACGAGCGCACCGGGGTACGTCCTCGATGCGCCGACGGTGGAGCGCGCACGCAGCGGCCGCCGGCTGCTGCTCGTCGACCTCGCGGTCCCGCGTGACCTCGACCCCGCCATCCACGAGCTCGCCGGCTGCTACCTGTACGACATCGACGACCTCGAGGCGATCGTGGCGGAGACACTCGCCGGGCACCGCAGCGAGGCTGAGCGCGCCGAGGCGATCGTCGCGCACGAGGCGGACAAGTTCCACGAATGGCAGGCGTCGCTCGACGTCGTGCCGGCGATCGCGTCGCTGCGCGCGCGAGCCGAGGAGATCCGCGAGGAGGAGCTCGCGAAGGCGGAGGGATTCCTCGAGCGCCTCGACGAGAGCCAGCGGCGCGCGGTCGAGTCGATCACCGCGCAGATCGTGAACAAGCTCCTGCACCTGCCGACAATTCGTCTGAAACAGGCAGCGGCGGCAGCCGACGGGGTGATCTATGCTGACGCCGTGCGACACCTCTTCGGTCTCGGCGAGGACGACGACTGAAACTCGGCCGGATGACCGGGCGGCCGTTGCCGCTTCAGGTGCCGACAGCCTTCGTGCGGGTGCGGCCGCGCGGCGCTTCTCAGTGCGGGCAATCCGTCCCCAAGCGTCGAGCGCGCTGTGCTGATCCGCGTCGGCAGCCGCGGCAGTAGGCTCGCGCTCACCCAGGCCGAGTTCGCGGCGCAGCGGCTGCGCGCGCCCGGCATCGAGCTCGCCATCGTCCCCATCACCACGGCCGGCGACCTCGACCGCACGAAGCCGTTCGGCGAGATCGGCGCGCGCGGCGTCTTCGTGAAGGAGCTGGAGGAGGCGCTCCTCGACCACCGCATCGACGTCGCCGTGCACTCTGCGAAGGACATGACGTCGAGCGACCGCGACGGGCTGTCCGTGGGCGCGTATCTCGTGCGCGACGATCCGCGCGACGCGTTGTGCGGCGCGGACGAGATCCGTCCCGGCATGCGCATCGGCACGGCATCCGCTCGACGCACCGCGCAACTGCTCGCGCTCGAGCCGACGCTGTCGATCGAGCCGCTGCGCGGGAACATCGACACGCGGCTCCGCAAGCGCGGCGAGCGCGGGCTCGACGCGGTGGTGCTCGCCGCCTGCGGTCTCGACCGGCTCGGCCTGTCCCGCGAGATCGGGCTGCGCTTCGACGCGGGCGACCTTCTCCCGGAGGCGGGGCAGGGGGCGCTCGCGCTGCAGGTACGCGCCGGCGACGAGCATCTCGTCGCCGCCGCCGACCACGAGGAGACGCGCGTGCGCGTCGAGGCGGAGCGCGCGGTCGTCGCCGCCGTCGGCGGCGGGTGCCTCGCCCCGGTCGCCGCGCACCACGACGGCTCGACGCTCACGGGGCTCGTCGCCGCCGAGGACGGCTCGTGGGTGGAGCGGGTGACGGGCGACGATCCCGCGTCGCTCGGGCAGGAGCTGGCCGATGCGCATCGTCGTCACGCGTGAGGACCTCGTCCCGCGCTTCCAGGCGCTGGGGCACGACGTCGTCCTGTGCGAGCTCATCCGCTTCGAGCCGCTCGGCGACGACGTCGTCGACGCGTCCGCGTACGACTGGCTGATCGTGACGAGCGCGAACGGCGCGCGCGAGCTGGGACGGCGCGGCGTGACCGCGAACCGCATCGCCGCCATCGGCCCCGCGACGGCGGAGGCGCTTCGCGCCGAAGGCCTGCCCGTCGACCTCGTGGCCGCGACGCACACGCACGAGGGGCTTCGCGCCGAGCTTCCACCGGGGCGGTGGCTGCTCGCCGCCGCCGAAGGCGCGCGTCGCGACGTGCTCGACGCCGACTTCCTGCCGCTCTACCGCACGGTCGAGCTCGAGCCGCCGGCGCCCGAGGGCGACCTCGTCGTCCTCATGTCCGGCTCGGCCGCACGCGCGCTCGCGGCGACGGGCGCGCGCATCCCCGTCGTCGCCATCGGGCCGCAGACGGCAGCGGAGGCGCGGGCGCAGGGCCTCGATGTCACCGCCGTCGCGGGGCGGCACGACGTCGAGGGTCTCCTCGAAACCGTAGGGTCGCTCTGATGTTCATCACGTTTCTCACCGACTTCGGCCTCGAAGACGACTTCGTCGGCACCTGCCACGGCGTGATGAAGCGCATCGCACCCGACGCGCAGATCATCGACATCACGCACGGCATCAAGCCGGGGCGCATCATGCAGGGCGCGCTCGTGCTCGCAAACACGCTCGCGTACATGCCGGCGGGAGTCCATCTCGCCGTCGTCGACCCCGGCGTGGGCGGGTCGCGCCGCCCGCTCGTGCTGCAGGACGCCGCGGGCCGCCACTACGTCGGCCCCGACAACGGGCTCCTGCTCCCGGCCGCGGACCGTTTCGGCGGCGTCGCCGCCGCGTACGAGATCGCCAATCCGCAGTACGCGCTCGAGCGCGTGTCGCGCACGTTCCACGGTCGCGACCTGTTCTCGCCGGCGGCGGCGCACCTCGCGAACGGCGTTTCCATCGCCGAGCTCGGGCCGCCGCTCGCGATCGACGAGCTCGTCCGCCTCGACGTCCCGCAGCCGGAGATCGCCGCGTCGTCCATCCATGCAAGCGTGCTCGCCGTCGACCGCTTCGGCAATGCAGCGCTCAACGTCACGCGCGAACAGCTCGAGGATGCCGCCATCGTCCCGGGGACGCGCGTCGAGGTGGTGGTCAACGACCAGGAGTACTTCGCCGTCGCCGCGCGCACGTTCGGCGACGCGCGGCCCGGCGATCTCATCCTGTACGAGGACAGCTACCGCAACGTGGCAGTCGCGGTCGCGCGCGGAAGCGCCGCCGAGCTCCTCGGCGTGGACGAGGGAAGCGGCATCCTCATCCGCACGTGAGGCCCGAGTCCGTCGCGCGCAGGATCACCGACGCGGTCGTCCGCCGTCCGTGGCTCTGGCGTCTCTTCCGTTGGCGCACGCAGGCCCTCTTCGACGCACTGGCGCCGAGTTGGGAGACCCGTCTCGGCCCGCATCACCTGCTCGCGCTCGAGCAGGCGGTGGCGGGGCTCGAGCCGAAGGCCGTCCTCGACGTCGGCACCGGCACCGGCAAAGCGGCGATCGCGCTCGCCGCGTGGTTCCCGCAGGCCGACGTCGTCGGCGTCGACCTCTCGGCCGCGATGGTGGACGAGGCCCGGAAGCACGTGACGGAGCGGCCGCGGTTCGAGGTCGCCGATGCGTCGCGCCTGCCCTTCCCGGACGGGAGCTTCGACCTCGTCGTGCTCATGAACGCGATCCCGTTCTTCGACGAGCTCGCGCGCGTCACCGCTCTCGGCGGCGGCGTCGTCAACTCGTACTCGCGCGGCGACGAGACGCCGATCTACGTCTCCGACGAGCGGCTGCAACGGGAGCTCGGCCGCCGTGGTTTCACGGACTTTGCGAGCTTTACCGTGCCGCCGACGACGGCGTATCGGGCCCGGAAGCGATAGGGTCCGCGCCAACGGACGTTCGCGACACGGTTGCACCGGTCCGGACGCCTGCGAGGCCCCAACAGCGCGTCAGCGCAGTTGGGGCCTCTTTTTTGGCAACGATCAGAACCAGCTGATGTGCTGCTGGAGCACCGGCACGAGGAAGTAGAGGACGAACGCCCCCGTCACCACCCACATGAACGGGTGGATCCGCTTCCAGTCGCGCCGTGCCGCGCAGATGAGCGTGTAGGTGATGAACCCGAACCCGATCCCGTTCGTGATCGAGTACGTGAACGGCATCACCATGATCGTGAGCGCGGCCGAGAGGCCGATGGCGAGGTCGTGGAAGTCGATGCCGGCGAGCCGCGCCTTCGCGCTGCCGCCTTCCGCCTCGCCTTCCGCCTCGGTCAGCGTGGAGATCATCAGCCAGCCGACGACGACGAGCGCCGCGGCGGTCGCCTGCGCCGGGACCATCCCGATGAGCGGGCTGATGAACATGAACGGGAAGAACAGCAGGCCCGCCGTGACGGCGACCCAGCCGGTGCGGCCGCCGGCGGCGACGCCGGAGCCGGACTCGATGAAGGTCGTCGCCGACGAGGAGGAGGCGAGACCGCCCGCCGCCGCCGCCGCGCCGTCGACGATCAGCGCCCGCTTGAACTTCGGGATGTTGCCGTCCTTGTCCACGTAGCCGGCCTGCTTGCCGACGCCGATGCTCGTCCCCGAGAAGTCGAAGAAGTCGCTGAGGAAGAGCGAGAACACCCACACGAGCGAGGCGACGATGCCCAGCTGCGCGGTGCCGCCCGAGAACGAGTGGAAGCTGATGTTCCCGAACAGCGTGAAGTTCGGCCCTGCGTAGAGGTGATGCCAGCCCGGCCACGTCGCCGTCGACGTGCCGAACGCGCGATGGTGCGCGACGGACGCGTTGATGATCGTCGCCACGACGGTCGTGCCGATGATCCCCACGATGAGGTCGCCGCGGAAGCGGATCGCCCGCATCGCGAACGTGAACACGAGGCCGAAGATGGCGACGAAGATCGGCCACGTGGTGAAGTCTCCGAGCCCGACCGGCGTGCCGCTGCTCGGGGAGTTGTTGGCGATGATCCCCGAGTTGTAGAGGCCGATGAACGCGATGAAGAGGCCGATGCCGATGGCGATGGCCTTCTTCAGCTCCAGCGGGATCGCCTTGAAGATCATCTCCCGGAGCCCGCTGACCGCCAGCGCCACCATGGCGACGCCCTCGAGGACGACGAGCCCCATCGCCTCGGGGAACGAGGCCTTGCCGCTGGCGACGAGACCGTAGGCGACGACCGCGTTGAGCCCCATCCCGGGCGCGATCGCGTACGCGTAGTTCGTCGACAGCCCCATGATGATGGACAGGACACCGGCGACCATGCAGGTGCTCGTCAGCACGGCCGCGAACGGCAGTGCGGCGCCGTGAACCGGCTTCACGCCGGCGAGGATCGACGGGTTGACGAAGATGATGTACGACATGACGACGAAGGTCGTCAGCCCCGCCGTCGTGTCTCGCGCGAGCGTCGTCCCTCGCTCGGCGAAGCCGAAGTACCGCTCCAGGAAGGACTCCCGGAACGTCGCGGCAATGCTGCTCATGCGTGAACCCTCCCTCGAGAATGAACCGACCAGCTGCCGGACGAATCTAGGACGGAGGGAGGACGGATCTCAACGCGCGAACCCGCACTTTGCGGGAATTCGCGCGCGCAGCGGAATGGCGAGGGCCGGACTCGAACCGGCGACACCCCGGTTTTCAGCCGAGTGCTCTACCAGCTGAGCTACCTCGCCGTGCGGCGCGGAGTCTAGCGGGCTTCCTGCGCGTCCCGTACGGCGCGGAGCCGCTGGACGAGGCTGTCGACGAGGTCGCCCTTCATCAGCACCGCGTCCGCGCCCGCCTCGGTGACCGCCTCGTGCAGCTCCGTCGCCGGATCGCCCGTGAGCGCGATGAGGCAGAGGTTCGGGTGGTCCTTGCGCAGCCGCGCGACGGCGGTGACGCCGTCGACGATCGGCATGTGCAGGTCGATGACGACCGCGTCCGGCTCGAGCTCGTCGGCGAGCTCGATCGCGTCGAGGCCGTTCCCGGCCGTGCCCGCGACCGTCAAGGCCGGCTGGTGCTCGATGAGGGGGCGGAGGGAGTCGAGGAACTCGCTGTCGTCGTCCACGAGCAGCACCCGCAGGGGTACCGCGACCGTCCCGTCCGGCTCGTCCACGGAACGACGTTAGCCTTGTCGTCGTGAGCGTGCAAGCGACTCGCCAGATCGCGCTCATCGGCGCACCGCTCGACCTCGGCGCAGGACGGCGCGGTGTCGACATGGGGCCGTCCGCGATTCGCTACGCGGAGCTCGAGCAACATCTGCGCGAGTCGCTCGGCATCACCACCGTCGATCTCGGAGACGTCGTCGCTCCCATTCCGGAAGCGACGGACGCGGGTGACGAACATGCGCGTTTCCTGCCGCAGATCCTCGCGCTGTGCGACGAGGTGGCGAAGCGCGTCGCCGCGGCGCGCAGAGACGGGCAGACGCCGCTCGTGCTCGGCGGCGACCATTCCGTCGCGCTCGGAAGCCTCGTCGGCATGTCCGCCGTGGACGGCCCCGGCGGCGTCCTCTGGCTCGACGCGCACGGCGATCTCAACACGCCGGAGTCCTCGCCGTCCGGGAACGTGCACGGCATGGTGCTGGCGGCGGCGCTCGGCCTGGGCGGGCGCGCGTTCGAGCGCGAGGGCTGGCACCTGCCCGCGATCGAGGCGGGGAAGCTGTCGCTCGTCGGCGTGCGGTCGCTCGACCAGGGCGAGCGCGAGCTGCTGAAGCAGCTGGACGCGAAGGTCTTCACGATGACCGAGGTCGACCGCATCGGCATCGAGCGCTGCATGCGCGAGGCGATCGCGCACGCCGCCGGCGGGGCGTTCTTCCACGTCAGCCTCGACCTCGACGTCGTCGACCCGGAGACGGCGCCCGGCGTGGGCACGCCCGTGCGAGGCGGCCTCTCATATCGAGAGGCGCATCTCGCGATGGAGATCGTCGCCGAGGCGGGGAATGCCGACTCGTTCGACGTCGTCGAGGTGAACCCGGTGCTCGACCACGAGAACGCCACCGGCAAGCTCGCGGTCGAGCTGATCGCGTCCGCCTTAGGCGCCCGCACCCTCTAGAAGGAACCGCTCGACCGCGTCCGCGGTCTCGTGGAACGCGCTCCACATCACCATGTGCAGCCCGCGCACGGGAACGGGCTCCAGGCGGCCGGCGTACGCCTCCAGATGCTCGTCGCGCACGAGGCCGTAGGCGGGCGCGTAGACCATGAGCGTCGGCACGGTGAGGGTGTCCGGCGGCGGCGCCGAAGTGGCGAGTTCGCGGTAGATGGAGACGACCGCGTCCTGGGAGGTCAGGCGCCGCAGGCGGCCGTCCGGGAGCGTCTCGTAGTGCAGCGGGACGTCGGCGAGCGCGCGGGCGAGGTCGATCTCGCCGGCGTCGTGGCGCTCGTTCAC
>JAFALP010000372.1 GCA_019234175.1 Actinomycetota bacterium
CCGGGAGAGGCCGTCGAAGTTCAGGTGCTGGTAGGTGTGGTTGAACCAGCGGAAGTCGGAGGCGTCGCTCGTGACCGCACGTGCCAGCGAGTCGCAGTCGTAGCCGAGCCCGAACCCGTTCAGCCCCATGTCGAGCGTGAAGTGCTGCCGCCTCTCCCAGGCGGCCGCGGCGGCGAGATCGGCAGGCGTCATGCGCACGGTGAACTCCCCGAGCGTCGTCGGGTTGAGGACGCCGCTGGCGTAGCCGGAGCTCTTCGTCGCCTCGATCCACGTGAAGCTCGGCAGCAGGATGTCGTCCACCTCGACGTCGAAGTACGGCTGCCACGATCCGGGAACGGCGCCTCGCAGCGCCCACGCGATCATCCCGGGCGCGAGCAGCAGCTCGTGGACGAGGTGCGGCGACGTGCGCACGCCCATGAGCAGCTCCTCCACGCCGTCGGTGCGCCTCCACTCGGTGAGAAGCGACTTGCCGTCGAGCGAGACGAGCGAGGTCGCGCCGGGGCCGAGGGTCTGCGGCCGGCCGGTGGCGCCGTCGATCGGCACCGGCCCGCGCAGGTATGCGAAGAGCGCCTTGCCCGCGGCTGTCAGCTGCCCGGTGCGCCCGGAGAGCGGCGTCTCGTCGACGGGGACGTGGACCGGGCCGCTGGACGCGGTCGCGATCGCGACGATGCGCCGCAGCCCGAAGCGCTGCTCGTACGTCGACAACCGCGCGTCCTCCTTCTTCGTGAGCGTGACGCTGTTCGCGACCACGGTGGCGGCGAACTCGGCGGTGCCGTCGGGAGCGACGAGACGCAGACGAGGGATCGCGCCGGCGCCGACGCGCTCGTACGGGACGCCCTCGAGCGCGAATGCGCTCTGCCAGCCCCGGACGGCGGGGTCGTCCGCGTCGCCGACGAGGAGGAAGCGCACCTGCACGGAGGGCGGCGACGACGCGGCGCACGCCGCGGGGACGCTTCCGCTGCGGAAGAACACCACTCCGACGACTGCGGCGGCGGCCAGCATCGCGCCGGCCGGGCCCCAGAGCCAACGAGCGCCTGAAAGTCGCGGCACGCGCCTGGATTCTAGGCGTGCGCGGGGCCGGAGCTAGGCCTCCACGACCTCCGCGTCGACGAGCCCCCGCGCGCGGCGGCGTCCGGGAACGAGCAGCGCGGTGAGCGTGCAGACGACGAGGAACCCCGTCGCCAGGAGAAAGGCGTCGGTGAAGCCCGTCACCGTCGGCACTCCCGCGCTCGTGTGGTGGTCGGCGATGAACGTCGCCGCGAGCTGGCCGCCGAGCGCGCCGCCGATCGTCCGCATCACGGTGTTCATGCCGCCGGCGGCGCCGGTCTGCTCTGGGCGAACCGATTCGACGATGAGATTGCCGAGCGCGGCGAACGCGAGCCCGATGCCGACGCCGAGCAGCGCGGCGCTGACGAGCATGTCGTACGGGCGCCCGTGCTGCGCGGCGAGGAAGCCGAACGAGACGGCGGTGAAGGCCGATCCGGCGACGGTGGCGTGCTTCGATCCGAAGCGCGCGGCGATCCGTCCCGCGAACGTCCCCACGAGCGCCATGAGAACCGTCGCCGGCAGGAGGTAGAGACCGGATTGCACGACAGAGGCGCCGAAGCCGAAGCCGGTGCTCTTCGGCAGCTGCGCGAATTGCGGGAAGACGATGAACGAGGAGTACATGCCGGCACCGAGCAGGAACGCCGTCGCGTTCGTCGTCCACACGCCGCGGATGCGCATCATCGTCATGTCGATGAGCGGCACCGCGCTGCGCGTCTCCACGAGGACCCACACACCGCACAGCAAGAGCCCGGCGACGAGCACGCCGATCGTCCGCGCCGATCCCCATCCCCACGTCGTCGTCTCGCTGACCGCGACGAGCGCGAGCGAGATCCCTGCGCTCATCACCGCCGCTGCGGTCCAGTTGATCCGCCCGGGAACGCGGACGGGCGATTCGGGCACGAACCGCCATGTGCAGAACGCCGCGGGGACGATGACGACGAGCGGCATCCAGAACAGCCAGTGCCAGCTCAGGTGCTCGGCGATGAGGCCGCCGGCGACGACGCCGATGCCGCCGCCCACGCCCAGGAGCGCCGAGAGAAGCCCGATGCCGCCGGCCACCTTCTCCTTCGGGAACTCGTCGCGGACGATGCCGAACGCGAGGGGGAAGATGCCGCCGGCGACGCCCTGGATGACGCGCGCGGCGATGAGCAGCGGGAGCGAGTCGGCGATGCCGGCCAGCGCCGTGCCGACGGCGAGGATGACGAGCGTCCAGACGAGCACGCGCTCCTTGCCGAGCATGTCGCCGAGCCGGCCGAGGATGGCCGTGCCGACGGACGCCGACAGGAGGTACCCGGTCAGAAGCCATGCGACGCCGGTCTCGCTCGCGTGCAGCGCGTGCTGGAAGGACGGGAGCGCCGGGATCACCGCCGAGCTCAGGACCGCGTACGCCAGCCCGGCCAGGGAGAGCACGGCCAGGATCAGGTTCGCGTGCACCGGGCGGGGCTGAGGTGAGCTACCGGACATGAAATGACCGTAGCGCACGAACGGA
>JAFALP010000390.1 GCA_019234175.1 Actinomycetota bacterium
CGAACGAGAAGGTGACCCACCGCGTGGTGGGCATCGGCGAGAGCGGCACGGGCCGGTACTTCACGACGAAGGGTGACGCGAACGGCGTCCCCGACGACTGGCGCGTTCCGGCGGTCGGCGTGGGCTGGAAAGCCTGGTTCCACATCCCCTCCGTGGGATATGCGCTCGTCTACCTTCGGTCGACGATCGCGAGGCTGCTCCTGCTCGTCATCCCAGCGGTCCTGCTCGGAGCAATCACGCTCTACGAGATCTGGCAGGACCGCGCTCGAGGCACCCCGGCGTGACCGCGCGGGCCCGCAACCGGGCCGCCGCCGTCGCCGTCCTCCTCCTGGTCGCCGGCCTCGTCGTCGCAACAGGGAACGCAACCGGCACCTTCGCGACCTTCATCGCGCAGGACAACAACCAGGCCTCGACGTTCTCGAGCAGCTGGATCGCGCCTCCGACGAGCCTCGGCACGCCGTCCATCGGCGGAGCGGCGCATGCGACGGTCTCCTTCGCGTGGACGTCGGGTGCGAGCTTCACGATGCCGAACTCGAATCCGAACCTCGTGACGGGGCAGCAGCTGCTCATCCACGACAACGGGGCGAGCTCGACTTGCCCGACGTCGTACGCCTCCGGCTTCGCGAACGAGGGCTCCGCGCTCGGCAGCGCGGCCACGTCGACGACCGACAACCCGCCGAACAGCGTCACCGCGTCCGACTATCTCTGCTACGCGATGGAGTCGACGTCGACGACCGCGAGCCCGTGGACGTCGGCAGCCTTCTTCAGCGCCGTTCTGCTCTTCGTCCCGGTGGCGAACGGGAGCCCTGCAACCTTCCAGAAGGGGAGCTCGGGGCATGCGGGCACCCTCACCGCAGGGAACATCATCACCATCAACTTCAACCAGAACGTGCTGGCGAGCAGCATTCCGGTCAGCGGTGGCCACATCGACGTCTGCGCGGTCGGTGGCGGGTCGGGTCTCCTCTTCCTCGGCGACTCGAACAACTGCAACAACAGCTCCGACGGCTATTCGCTCGGGAAGATCTCCGGCCTGACGTACAGCGGCGGCAAGCAGAACTTCAACAACAGCACCGTGTCCGTCTCGGG
This sequence comes from Actinomycetota bacterium, assembly GCA_019234175.1. Taxonomy (GTDB): domain Bacteria; phylum Actinomycetota; class Thermoleophilia; order Gaiellales; family Gaiellaceae; genus Palsa-739. Next base: position 1,087 of record JAFALP010000390.1, read on the forward strand.
ATCGGTCGTGACGGTGACGCTTGCCGGCGGCGGCCAGACCGGAACGGTCACCGGACTCACCACCGCAACGTTCGTGGCGGGGACCGTGACGTCGACCGGCAGCTTGGCGGCGTGCACGTCGACATCGGCGCCGACGTGCACGTTCACGACGTCGGGCAGCCTGTAGGAGGCGTTCATGGCGCTGACCGAGGAGCCCTGGCTCGCGTGGCCCGAGGACTATCCGGAGCTCGCGGGTGACGAGGGGCCGGCGCAGCCCTGGTACCGGCGCCGCGAGCTGCACCTCGCGCTCGCAGTCGTCGTCACCATCCTCACCGTGCTGTTTGCCGGACAACGCGCCACCGCCGGTGCGCGCGCGACCCTCGACAACCGCCTGACCGCGGCCGGCGCCGGCGCCGACGCCGCCCTCGTCGGGATCGAGTCGGAACAGCTCGACGTCGTGCGCGCGGTCGCGTTCACGGGCCAGGTGGCGACCGCACTCGCCGCGCGCAACGGCCCCGAGCTGAACACGCTGGTCACGCCGCTGCAGGCGGACTCGGACGTGCCGATGGTCGACGTCGTCGAGCCGGACGGGCGCGTGCTCCTCGCCGTCCGCTCGAAAGGCGCGCCCGCCCCTGTCGCCTCGCGGAAGGGCCTGCGCGCGCTGACGCAGGCGCTCGCGAGCGCGCACGGCGTGCGCGGCGGCCGTCTGAGCGAGATCGTCATCTACCGCAGCGGGCCGACGCTGCTCACGATCAGCCCGATCCTCAGGAACGAGAAGCCCGTCGGCGCCGTGCTGGCGATGACGCCGCTCGCCGACGTGCTCGGTCGTCTCTCGCAGGAGATCGACGTGGAGCTGACGGCCTACGACGCCATCGGCGACCCGATCGCGACGACGGCGAGCTTCGACCCCAAGCCCGTCCCGCCGACGACGGCGGAGGCCATCATCGGCGGCGGTCCCATCGTCACGAGATACGCGTATGCGGATCACCGCGAGAAGCTCGGCCGCCTGATCGTCGACCACGAGCCCGACGCCGTCCTCGGCATCTCGCTGGAAGACGACAGCAACGTCGTCGGCCGCATGGTGAGCATCTACGCCGGCGTCGGCTTCCTCGCCGTCGCGTTCATCCTCGCCTCGTATCTGAAGCGGCGGCAGATCGCGCTTCGGTGGCACCGGAACGGGAGCGGCGCATGAAGCCGGTGGCGGTCCTCTGCGCGACGATCGCGGCCCTGGCGGCACCGGCGCTCGCCCACGCAGCACCCACGATTGCGCGGCCGAACCCGTCGCTCTACCCGGTGCGCCTCGATTACGTCACGCCGCTGGAGACGCCGGCCGGCTCGACCGCGGACCTGCCGGGCCTCGAGCAGGGCGTCATCGCGGCGGCGACGGTGGACAAGCAGTTCCTCGCGTACCACATCGTCGGCGACCTCGGCGGGTTCCTGCCCGCGCCCATCGGCGAGTTCGCCGTCTCGAGCGGCGGCCACGAGGTGCTGCCGTCCGGCCAGCACAAGACGCAGATCCCGCTCTTCGCGACGAATGCCGGCGGCAAGGTGAACAGCTTCACGTTCACCGGCGCTCCCCCGACGAATACGCCGCCGCCGGACAACGGCAACCAGTCGGTGCCCGGCATCGGCCTTCCGCCCGCGCCGCCCGCGCCCACGCCGGGCAACATCGTCCCGCCCGCGAACCAGGGCTTCGGCGGCGGCGGCGGCGGTGGAGGCGGGGGCGGAACGACGACGACCTCGCCGGGCGGCGGCGGTGGCACAACGACGACGACGCACAAGCCGCCGCCCCCACCGCCGACCACGACGACGAAGCCACCGCCCACGACGACGACGACGACCACCACCACCACCACGACCACGACCGGCGGCGGCGGTGGTGGAGGAGGCGGAGGCAGCGGGAGCTGCGGTGTGCCCGGCATGGACGTGAGCAGCACCGCGTCCGGCTGCGTCATCACCATCTCGAACGCGAAGCCGGGCGACTCCGTCTCCGAGGTCTTCACGATCAAGAACACGAGCGGCGTCCCCTACACGCTCTCGCTCCAGGCCGTCGGCACCGCCAGCAGTCCGCTGTGGGACGCGTCGCCGTCCCCGAACGCGCTCGACATGGCGGTGTGGGACACCACCGGTCCGCCGCCGGCGGTCTTCCCGACGCTGCAATCGTGGACGACCGGCTTCCAGCCGCTGACGTTCATGAACCCGGGCGACACCGTCACGTACGAGGTCGAGCTGCTCCTTCCCTTGTCCGCTGGCAACGCCGACATGAACAAGAGCGCGGTCATCGAGCTCGACTGGCAGGCCGTCGGCTAGTTGGAATGAAAGCGGTAAGAACCCTGACTTGAGGGCTTGAGGCCGTCTTCGCCGGCCCGTAGCATTGCTCTCGTCCTGGTGTTTCTTGCGGCAGCATCAAGGAGCGCGGCTTTGCGGCGCGCGCTCATCCTCTCTGCGGCGGCGGTTGCCGTGGCGCTCCTCGCTCTCGGCGGAGGGGCGTCCGGCGCATCCGCGCAGAGCCTCTCGTCGGTCACGACGACGACGGCCGTTCCTCTGTCGCTCCCGCTCTCGCCCGTCAACCAGGGCACGTCGGTCACGTTCTCGACGACCGTGACCGCGAGCTCGGGGACGGCGTCGCCGACGGGCACGGTCACGTTCTTCTCCAACTTCGGGGGCCTGGAGGTCGCGATCGGCAGCGGCACGCTCGCGCCGAGCGGCAGCGGCCAGTCGACGGCGTCCCTGACGACGAATGCCCTGTCGGTCGGGACGTACGCGATCACCGCGCAGTACGTGCCGGACAACATTTTCGCGTTCCTCGGGTCGAGCTCGCAGGGCGGCCTCACCTTCGTCGTGCAGAGCACGCTCGTGACGACGACGATGCATTTCTCCGCGCAGCCGATCACGACGACGGCGGGGCAGTACATCACCTTCACCGCCAACGTCACCGCCTCGGACGGGTCCATCCCCGTCGGGAACGTCGCCTTCAGCGCGGGCCCCGACCTCTCCGAGACGGATCAGGTCCCGCTCTACGGCCTGCAGTCGCACACCGGCGTCGTGCCGCTCGACGCCACCGGGACTGCGCAGATCACCGCCAGCTTCCCGGCGGGGACGTTCTACGTCGTCGCCGGCTATCCCGGTAACGGAAACGTCAGCGGCGTGAGCGGCTACCTCGTCATCGTCGTCAACCCGCTGATCACGCAGACGCATCCGTCCTCGCTCCACTACAACGGGGCGACATCCGCGGTGCACGGCTCGGCCGCGACGCTCTCCGCAAGCCTGACGGACACGAACGGCGGCGCGGTCGGCCTCGAGCCGGTGACGCTGTCGATGGGCTCCGAGAGCTGCCAGGCGACGACCGACACGTTCGGCATGGCGAGCTGCCAGATCACCGTCGGCGACGCGCCCGGCAACTACACGGTGACGGCGACCTTCCCGGGCAACAACGTGTGGTCGGCGAGCAGCGACTCGGCGCCGTTCGTCGTGCTCCCGCTGCGGACGAGCCTCACCGCCAACCAGGGAGCCGGCGCGACCGGGTTCCAGTCGACCCTTTCGGCCACGCTCACCGACGGCAGCGGCAACCCCCTCGCCGGGCAGACGGTGACGCTGTCGCTCCCGGACGAGAGCTGCTCCGCGACGACGGACTCGCACGGCAACGCCTCCTGCCCGGTCACGGTCCTCGAGACTCCCGGTCCGTACACGCTGACCGCCTCCTTCGCCGGGGCGGGCAACTACGCCGCTGCAACCGGCACGGCGCCGTTCACGGTGTCGAGCCGCAACTCGGCGACGACGGTGAACAGCGCGACCGTGTCGTACGGGTCGCCGCTGACGCTGACGACGACGCTCACGGACGGTGTGGGCAACCCGCTCGCGAACGAGACGGTCTCGCTCGCCGCCGGCAGCCAGAGCTGCGTCGCGCCGCCCACCGGGGCGAACGGCCAGACGTCGTGCACCATCCCGTCGGTCACGCAGCTCGCCGCCACGTATCCGATCACGGCGACGTTCACCGGTGACGGCTTCTACGGCGCCAGCAACGGCACCGGCACGCTCACGGTGCTCGCGCTGCCGACGTCGATCACGTACACGGGCGCGACGACGGGTGCGCCCGGGACGACCATCCCGGTCTCCGCGCATCTCGTCGACCAGAACGGGCACGCGCTCGCCAACAAGACGGTGACCATCACGGAGAACGGC
>JAFALP010000106.1 GCA_019234175.1 Actinomycetota bacterium
GAACGGCTGGAACGTGTTCCAGTCCCACCAGATCGGAAAGACGTGACCCGCCTGGAGCCATTCCTTCGGAGCGCTCAGGTGATATGCGATCGCGTCGCCCGACGTCGGCGGCGCCGATGCGAGAAAGACGTCGAGCGCGAGCAGGACTGCGAGCGCGGCGATCGGACGCCGCATCCAGCCGGCCGTGCTCCATGCTCGACGCGCGGCCCGGACCTCCCCGGGAAGGAATGGGATTGCGGCGGCGACGCCCGCGAGCGCGACGGCGATGAGCACCGACCGCGTGAACGCGTGGGCGTACCCGAGGACGAAGACGACCGTGGCGAGAAAGAGCCAGCCGACCATGAAGACCGTCAGCCGCCGGCGCAGGCCGTCCTCGGCGACCAGCCAACCGCCCAGCGTGAGGAGCCGTCCGCTGCCGTACGACGCCGCAATGACGGCCGCTGCAGCGAGAAACGGCACCGGGCGGCGAGTATAACCCGGCTTCCTGACTAACCTGATGCGCCGATGCGGCGTCTGACGCTCGATCTCGCCGTCCCGGTCCTTCTCGCCGCGACGCTCGTCGCATTCGCGGCCGGGTCGAGCTCGGTCACCAGCTTGGTCCACGACGGGCGCGGGGCTCGCTGGGTGGCGCTGCTCGCCCTCTTCGTCGCCGCGGTCGCCTGGGTCGGCCGCCCGGCGGCGCGATTCCGCGTCGCAGTCGTTGCGGCTGCCGTCGCGTTCGCCGCGATCGCCGTCGAGTCGTCGGTGTGGTCGGTGGATCCGCGGCTGACGATCGAGCGCGCGGGAACCTTCGTCCTGCTCTTTGCAACTGCGGGCGCGCTGGCATTGCGGTGCGCGGCGAGGCCCGAGAGCTCGCGTCCGGTGCTGTGGGGGATCGCCGGAGGCGCGTTCGCGGTGACGGTGCTCGGCCTCGTCACGCTCGCTTTCGACCATTCGGCCGCGGTGCAGGCGGCGACCTACGACCTGCCCGCACGCTATCGCGGGTTCGGCCAGAACCCGGACACGGCGTCGCTGCTGCTCGCGCTCTGCCTTCCGATCGCGGTGTGGCTGGCGTACCAGGCGCGCGGCCGCGAACGAATCGCCGCCTTGGCGTGCGGCCTCGCGTTCGACGCGTCGATCGCCGCGTCGGGATCGCGGGGCGCGATCATCGCCGGCTTCGTCGGGGTCTTCGTCGTCATCGCCTTCGCACGAGAGCGGCTTCGCGCGCGCGCGCTCGCCGCCGGCGCGGCCGCCGTCCTCCTCGGCGTCACGATCGCCGTCGCGCTCGCGCCGACGTCGAAGGGCAACGCGTCCAAGCCGGCGACTCCCGCGCAGACGCCCGCGGCCGTGATCAAGGCGAAGCCCGGGTACGCGAACATCGGCGTCGAGTATCCGCTCGAGTTCGACATCGGCTTCCAGGGGCCGGGCGAATCCGCGCCGACGCATCGCACGCTCTTCGGCTTGTCCGGCCGTGGTGAGGCGTGGCGCGGGACGATCGACCTCGCCGACCAGCGGCCGGCGCTCGGCTACGGCTTCGGGACGGAGGACCGCGTGTTCATCGACCGGTACGCGAACTTCGTCGGCGGCTCGCCGGAGGACTCGTACATCGGCATCTACCTGGAGCTCGGCGCCTTCGGGCTGATCGCATTCGCCGCCCTCGTCCTCGTGCTCGCGTTCACGGCGCTCCGTCGGCGCACGCCGGTCGCCGTCATCTCGCTTGCCGTCCTTGTGACCGCGCTCGTCATCGCCGTCGTGCAGTCGTACATCTATTCGGTCGGCGACATCGGCACGGTCACGGTCTGGGTCTGCGCATTCCTCGGGACCGCCGCGGTCGGACGTCGGGTGGGATCATGACCCGCAAGCCGCGCCTGCTCGTCCTCAACCAGTACTACTGGCCCGGCCTCGAGGCGACCGGGCATCTCCTGTCCGAGCTGCTCGCCGCGCTCTCAGCCGAGTTCGACATCTCCATCGTCACCGGCCGGATCGCCGTCCACGCCCCGCACGCCGAGCGGTTCGAGCACGACGGCGTCCGCATCGTCCGTGTTCGCTCCACGGCGTACGACCGGACACGCCTGCTTGCCCGCTCGATCAACTACCTCACCTATCTCGGCGAGTCCCTTCGCGTCGCCCTGCTCTCGCGTCGGCCGGACGTCGTCTTCTGCATGACCGACCCGCCCGTGATCGGCAACGTCGCCCTGCTCGTCGCGCGCCGGTTCCGTCGCCCGCTGGTCGTCGTCAGCCAGGACGTCTTCCCGGAGATCGCCGTCGAGCTGAAGCGCCTCGAGAATCCTGCCCTCGTCGGGCTGCTCCGGGCGCTCATCGCCTCGTACCTCAAGCGCGCCGACCGCGTCGTCGCCATCGGCGAGACGATGCGGCGCCGGCTCGAGCAGAAGGGCGCGCAGCCGGACCGGATCGTCGTCATCCCGAACTGGGTGGACACGACCGCGATCGTCCCGCAGCCGCGCGACAACGACTGGGCGCGCGAGAACGGGCTCGTCGACGGCTTCGTCGTCATGCACTCCGGCAACGTCGGCCATCCGCAGAACCTGGACGTGCTCATCCGGGCGACGACGTTCCTGCGCGATCTCGACGACCTCGCCGTCGTCATCGTCGGCGGCGGCGCGCGCCGCGCGGAGCTGACGGAGCTCGCCGAGCGGCTCGAGACCGACGCGGTGCGCTTCCTCGACTACCAGCCGCGCGAAACGCTCTCCGACTCGCTCTCCACCGCGAACATCCACTACGTGGGTCTCGGCCGCGGGCTGTCCGGTTATGTCGTTCCGAGCCGGATGTACGGCATTCTCGCCGCCGGCCGTCCCGTGCTCGTCGCGGCGGACGCGGACAGCGAGACGGCGTCCATCGCCGTCTCGGTCGGATGCGGGATCGTTGCGCCGCCGAATCGCCCCGAGCTCGTCGCGGAGGCGATTCGCGCCGCGTACGACGGCAAGCACGATCTCGAGGCGATGGGGCGAAGAGGGCGCGAGTACGTCG
>JAFALP010000159.1 GCA_019234175.1 Actinomycetota bacterium
CCGAGGCCACGCTCACCGACGACGCGATCCGCCGCGTCCTGCGGACGACCGCGGACGACCTCGTCGACCTCGCCTGGGCGGGGACGAACGGTGCCATCGCGTCGGGGATGCAGTCGGTGGCGTTCACGCCCGCGTCCGCGATCGCAGCGGTGTTCGCGGCGACGGGACAGGACCTGGGCATGGTCGGCACGAGCTCGATGGCGCACGGCACGGGCCGGCGCGTGGACGGTGGTCTGCACGTGTCCATCCGGTTCCCCGGCCTCGAGGTCGGGACGATCGGCGGGGGCACCACGCTGCCGACGGCGCGCCGGTGGCTCGAGCTCATGGACTGCGCCGGCGCCGGCAAGGTCTACCGCTTCGCGCAGATCGTGGCCGCCGCCGCCCTCGCGCTCGAGATCTCCGCCTCGTCCGCGATGGCCACGGCCGGGTCGGAGAACTTCTTCCGCGCCCATTTCGAGCGCGGCGGCCTTCGGTGACAGATCCGTAGCGGGGCCTGGCCCCCGCCTGTGCCGCGAGAGCAGGTGCTTCCGCGCGCCGGATACGAGCGGGGCCAGGCCCTGTTACGTCGAGATCACGGCTTTGCGCGGCTCCGGGCGTATAAAGGATGAATGCTCGCTCTCGCTGCGACCGTTGCAGCGATCCAGTGCCAACCTCGCTCGGTCGGCCCCGGCTCGCTCCGCCATGGCGGCACGGCCGGCGCGGCCTGCCTCGTCCGCGCCTACGACGACGGCTGCCGCCCGGCGGAGTACACGCTCTCGATGTTCGGCGTCGACACGATCCGGTCGGAGACGTTCCGCACGCAGGCCACCTCGGGCGGATGCCAGATCGTCGTCTCGTCGAGCTTCCGCGTCGTCCCGCAGGCCCCGCACTCGACCGGCCGCTACACCTGCCTCCGCGTGCGGCGGTTCGTCGTCGACCGCTGCACGCCCGCGGCGACGATCCCGCTGACGACGTTCTAGAACGGCAGCGACACGTCCGACACGTCGAGCCCGAGGCTCGCGGCCAGACGGACACCGTGGTCGAGCTCGAGCTTCAACCGCTCGCGGTCGCGCGCCTCCATCAGCGTCCCGATCATCTCGCGCGCCTTCGGCCGCCACAGCGCGTGCTTCGCGAACTCCGGGAGCATCCGGTTGGCCGCGTCGATCAGCTGCGCCTTCACCGGGCTCGGGGCCCGGGTGAGCAGGATCCGCTCGTACGCCATCCCCGAGCCGTGGTGGATGCCGTCGTCGATCGCGAGCCGGTTGCAGATGTCCTCGAGGATCGTCCCCCGCGACGAGCGCGCGATCAGCCGGAACCGCGGGATGATCAGCCGCTCGAAGAACACCTGCATGAGGAAGACTTTCTCCTCGAGCGAGTCCGCCTCGAGGAACATGTGCCCGAGCGCGTCCAGGTGCGGGTCGCGCTCGCCCTCGCCGCCGACCTGGCCGATGAGCTTCAGCCACGCCTCCGTGTGCCGCGACTCGTCCTGCACCATCGTCGAGTAGTAGAGACGCGCCTCCGGATCGGGCGCCGCGTTGAGCAGCTGCGCCGCCATCTCGCAGGCGATGATGTCCGCCTGGAGCTGCTGCATGACGACGGAGCGCCAGACGTCGCGGCGCCGCGCCATCCGCTCCGGCGAGCCCTTGCCCTCCGGCACCGGCGCCAGCTCGCCCCAGGGGAGGTCGCGCACCTGCCACTCCTGGTGCTTCGCGAGCTCGTAGAAGCGGAGGAGGCCCGCGTACTCGGAGCGGTCGTCCAGCCGCTCGACTGCCTCGGCGCTCATCGCGGGGACCTTATCCTCCTCGCGTGATCGCGCTCGTCTTCAGCTACGAGGTCCGGGAAAGGGACGCGTTCGAGCGCGCCTACGGCGCCGACGGCGAATGGGCCGACTTCTTCCGCCAGGGCGCCGGCTACATCGGGACGGAGCTCCTCCGCGACGTGGAGACGCCCGGCCGCTACCTCGTCGTCGACCGCTGGGAGAGCGCCGAGGCCTACAACGCCTTCGCCGCCGCCAACCGCGACGAGTACATGCGGCGCGTGGACGACACCCGCTTCTACTACGACCAGGAGCTCCGATTCGGGACGTTCGAAACCGTTTGGGGGATCGCCCAGCCAGGCGCGGAGGCCGATCACTCCGGCTGAACCCCGATCTGCGGCCGGGAGCACGCCGCATGATCAAGGGAATCGTCCTCATCGCCATCGTCATCGCCGCCGGCATGGCCGCGGTGAAGGACGGGCGCATCATCCGCGCGACGGGACTGACGGGCTCGTGCTCGATCGTCCAGATCGCCGCGAGCGGCAGCCGCCTCGAGGCGTGCCGCGCCGGCGCGCTCCACGGCGCGCCGAATCTCGGCGGCGAGGGGTGCGCGGCAGCCGGCGCCGCCGGTGGCGAGACGTACTGGCGCTGCCCGCCCTCCGTCGCGAGCTGAACAAATCCGCCGTTTCGCCGTCTAAGGAAGCGAGACGTAGGCTTGCAGGTCCATTCCACAACGGGAGGTGGGCATGGCCGTTGACGAGCTGGGTGCGGCGAACGAGGTTGCCGAGCGGCTGCTCGACAACATCGAGACGGTCGTGCATGGGAAGCGCGAGCAGATCAAGCTCGTCATCGCCGCGCTCATGTGCGGCGGGCATGCGCTCCTCGAGGACGTCCCGGGGACCGCGAAAACGGTGCTCGCGCGCGCGATCGCCGGATCCATCCGCGGCGCGCACGCATCGCGTATCCAGTGCACGCCGGACTTGCAGCCGACCGACGTGACCGGCCTCTCCATCTTCAACCAGCGCGAGCGCGACTTCGAGTTCCGGCCCGGCCCCGTGTTCGCGAACGTCGTGCTCGTGGACGAGATCAACCGTGCCATGCCGAAGACGCAGTCGGCCCTCCTCGAGGCGATGGCCGAGCA
>JAFALP010000276.1 GCA_019234175.1 Actinomycetota bacterium
TCCTGGGTGACGACAGTGGCGCCGCGCGGCCCGCGCTTGATCACGCCGGTCGGCGCGGTCAGGTAGGCGCCGCCGAGCATCTCCCACTCAGCTTCGGTAGCGAAGAGCACGTCGGGCGCGATCGTGTCGATGAGCTCGCGGAAGCGGACGGGGCCGAACGTGCGGATCTCCGTCCAGGCCGCCACGTCGACGGAGATGCGCGCGCCGGCCGCGCGCGCGAGGCGCGCGGCGAGCAGGGCCGTGTCCGACACCGGCTCGCGCAGGAGTGCGTAGCCGGAGACGTGGAGCAGGTCGCATTGGAGCCACGCCGCGTCGAGCTCGTCCGGCGTGAACGTCGGCGCGACACCGCGGTCCGACGCGAGCGCGCGCTCGCCGTCGCCGCTGACCATCGAGACGACGACGCCCGTTGCGCCCTCGACGACCGGCCCCGCCAGCTCGACGCCGCGCTCGACGAGCTCGCGCGCGACGAGCTCGCCGGTGGCGTCGTCGCCGCGCTTCGCGATGCAGCGCGCGTCGCCGCCGAGCGCCGTCACCCACGCGGCCACGTTCGCCGCCTGGCCGCCCGCGCCCGCGCGCGTCCGCGCGCGCACGTCGCCGCCGGGAGCGAGCGGCTCCTCGAGCCGGACGATCACGTCGAGCATCACGTCGCCGAGCGTTGCGATCCGCATTCGTACAATCGTCCCATGGAAGGCGACGACCGGGCTCGCCGACTGCGCTCGTTCCTCGTCGGGAGCGTCGTCGGCGCGGGCGCCGCCGTCGCCACCGCGCGCCGCCGCCGCAACCTCGCCGTCCGCCGCCGCGAGCAGCGCCTCCATCCCGCCGGGCTCGCCGCGTTCGAGGCGGCGCCGTGCTACCAGGAGCTGCTCGAGCAGGAACGCGACGAGGCCGACTGAAAGTACCCTGAGCCTCCCGTGCCGATCTACGAGTACCGCTGCCCCAACGGCGACGTCTTCGAGCGCTTCCAGTCGATGACCGCGCCCGCGCCGGAGGTGTGCGACGTGTGCGGCGCCGGGCCGGTCGAGCTCGTCCTCTACCCGGTGGCGATCCACTACAAGGGCTCCGGCTTCTACTCCACCGACTACGGCAAGGGGAAGAAGCAGGACGGCGGCGGGGGCGGCGCCGATTCGTCCGGCGGAGACGCGGCGAAGAAGACGGAGTCGAAGCCGGCGGAGAAGAAGCCCGCCGCGTCCGGCGACTCGTCTACTTGAACGTCTGACTGCCGACGACGCAGCCCGGCCCGAAGAGGCCGGTGCCCGGCGCGGGCGGCTGCGGCGCCGAGTCCCCGAGCACTTCCTGCACCACCTGGATGTCCTCCTCCGTCGGGTCGATGTACCCGTTGTCGGAGGAACCGCCCAGGCGGCAGTGCACGATCGTGCCGGCGCGGAACTTCACCCAGCCGAGCTGCAGGAAGTCCCACGTGGACATATCCGTCGCGATCGGCGCGAGCAGGCTCGAGCCGTCGAAGGGCAGCGAGATGAAGCGAGTCGGGCTCGACAGCTTCGCGAGCGTCGCCTGCATCACCGCCTGCTGGTTCTGCTGGCGCTTGAAGTCCGTCCACGACGGGTCGAGCTGGTTCTCGCGGATGCGCGAGTAGATGAGCGCCGTGTGCCCGTCCATGTGCTGCGGCCCCTTCGCGAAGCGCCAGCCGGGCCACTGCCGGCAGCGCGCGGCCGTCGAGTACGGACAGTCGAAGCGGTTGGACAGGATCTTCTCGGGGACGTTGACGGTGATGCCTCCGACGGCGTCGATGAGCGACTGGAACTGCTCGAAGTCGACGAGCACGACGTGGTTCACCTGCAGCTGGGAGCCGAGCAGCGTGTCCACCGTCTGGATGGCGAGCTTCGGGCCGCCGATCTGCATGGCCGCGTTGATCTTCTGGTTCACGCCCTGGATGGACACGAGCAGATCGCGCGGGATGGAGAGGTACGTGATGCGGTGGCGGCTCGGGTCGGTGCGCAGCAGCATCATCGAGTCGGAGTGGTCGTCGGTGCTGCGTCCGGACTGGCCGTTCGTCGCGTGGTCGGTGCCGAGGAGGAGGATGTTCGTGGGCGAGTCGAGGATGAGCCCGTTCTGCTTCGCGAGCGCCGACGTCGTCCCCGGCGGCAGCCGCTTGTTCGCCTCGGACACGCCGCTCGAGACCGAGAAGTACCCGGCGGCCGCCCAGATGACGGCGAGGACGATCAGCGCCAGAACGGCGAGGAGCGTCCACCGGCGCCACGTCCACGGACGGCGCTGCCGCCCGCCGCGAACCGGCTGCCGCTCGGCCTTCCGCTCGCGCTCGTCACGGCCCGAAAGCGGCACCTTCCCCTTCTGGCGGCCGCCCTTGTAGACGCGGTACGGCTTCTCGCCAGAGGTGGCCATCCGGCGGGTTACGGTACCCGCTCATCATGAGCGGTACGCATGCGATCGGCGTCGACCTCGGCGGGACGAAGATCCTCGCCGGCGTCGTCACGCGCGAGGGCGAGGTGCTGCGCCGTCACGAGCGGGCGACCCCGGACACGCAGGACGCCCTCCTCGACGAGCTGGACGCCGCCATCGAGGAGCTGCGCGACGACACCGTCGCCGCCGTCGGGCTCGGCATCCCGGCGCCCATCGACCAGCGCAGCGGCCGGGTGTACCCGGCCGTGAACACGCCGCTCGCGAACATCGACCTGCGCGACCGCATGGCCGACCGCCACCGCCTCCCGACCGGCCTCGACAACGACGCGAACGCCGCCTGCATCGCCGAATGGCGCGTGGGCTCCGCGCGGGGAGCGACCGACGTGGTCATGCTCACCCTCGGCACCGGCTGCGGAGGGGGGTTGATCCTGAACGGACGCCCCTTTCGCGGATCGACCGGCGCCGGCGTCGAGCTCGGCCACGTCGTCATCGTCCACGACGGCCGTCCGTGCCAGGGACGGTGCACCGGCCGCGGCCACCTCGAGGCGTACGTCACCGGCGTGGCCGCGACTGCGGCCGCGCGGGAGGCGTTCGGTCCCGCCGCCGACGCGCACCGCCTCGTCCGGCTCGCGAACGAGGGCGACGAGACGGCGCGGGAGATCCTCGCCGACATCGGCCGCCACCTCGGCTCGGGCATGGGCTCGTTCGTGAACATCTTCGAGCCGCAGCTGCTCGTCGTCGGCGGCGGCTTCGGCATCGCCGCGTGGGACTACCTCATCCCCGCGGCGGAGGAGATCCTCGACCGCGAGGCGCTGCAGCCGATGAAGGACGAGGTGCGCGTCGTGCGCGCGGAGCTCGGGACCGCGGCGGGCCTCATCGGCGCGGCGTTCGTCGCGTTCGAGGCGCTCGACGAGGAGTAGCGATGCCGCTCGCCGTCTGTGCGACGCCGATCGGCAACCTCGAGGACGTGACGCT
>JAFALP010000297.1 GCA_019234175.1 Actinomycetota bacterium
GGACGAACTTTCATGGCGAATTACCTCAGCGATACCGGTAGGTGATGCGACCGCGGGAGAGGTCGTACGGCGACAGCTCGACCTTCACCTTGTCGCCCGGCAGGATGCGGATGTAGTGCTTCCGCATCTTCCCGGAGATCGTCGCCAGGACGGAGTGCCCGCCGTCGATCTGCACCCGGAACATCGTGCTCGGGAGGGCCTCGACGACCTCGCCTTCAACCTCGATCTTCTCTTCCTTGGTCGGCATTTCCTTTCTACTCCAGAGGGTTTCGCGCGCAAGGCAAAGCCCCGCGCGGCGGGACGATCATCGTAGCAGAGCGGCTCCGGCCCGAGTGAGAATCCGGGGGCCCTCCGCGGTGACCGCCACGGTGTGCTCGAAGTGGGCTGCGAGGCTGGCGTCGACCGAGGAGATCGACCAGTCGTCCTCGTGGACGTAGACGTCGGGGCCGCCCGCGGTGATCATCGGCTCGATCGCCAGGGTCATCCCGGTCTGGAGGACGGGGCCGCGCCCGGCGGGGCCGTAGTTCGGGATCTGCGGATCCTCGTGGTAGCTCCGGCCGACGCCGTGGCCGACGAGGCTGCGGATGACCGAGAAGCCGGCCTCCTCCACCACGACCTGGACGGCGTGGGAGATGTCGGACAGGTGGTTGCCGGCCCGGGCCTGCTCGATGCCGGCGGCGAGGGCCTCCTGGCAGACGTCGAGGAGCCGCTGCGCCGCCGGGTCGATGTCGCCCACGGGGAAGGTGACGGCGCTGTCGGCGATGAGCCCGTTCAGCGTCACGCCCAGGTCGACGGAGATGAGGTCGCCCTCCTGCGCGCGGTACGAGGTCGGGATCCCGTGCACGACCATCGCGTTCGGCGACAGGCAGAGCGCGGCGGGGAAGCCCTTGTAGCCCTTCGACGTCGGCGAGCCGCCGTGGGCGGCGATGTACTCGTCGGCGACCCGGTCGAGCTCGAGCATGGAGACGCCCGGCTCGAGGGTGTCGGCGACGACCTGCAGCGTCTCGGCGACGAGCTCGCCCGCGCGGGCCATCCCCTCGATCTCGGCGGCGGACTTCCTGATGATCACGCGCGCGCCTCCACGGCGGAGAGCGCGTCGGCGATCTCCGACCACACCTCGTCGATCGGCCTGTCGGCGTGCACCTGGACGAGCTTGCCCGGCGCGCGGTAGTGCTCGACCACCGGCTCCGTGTGCTGGTGGTAGTTGTCGAGCCTCCGCTCGATCGCCTCGGGCGTGTCGTCGGCGCGGCCTTCGAGCTCGGCGCGCTTCAGCAGCCGCTCTCGTGCGACGCCGTCGTGCACGTGCAGCAGCAGCACGGCGTCGAGCGGACGGCCGATCTGCTCGAGCATCTCGTCGAGCGCCTCCGCCTGGGCGAGGTTGCGCGGGTACCCGTCGAGGATGAAGCCCTCGTCGGTGCGCTCGATCTCGTCCCGGATGAGCGGGATGGTGATGTCGTCGGGGACGAGATGGCCGGCGGCGAGGATCGGCTCGACCTGCCTGCCGAGCTCGCTGCCCGACGCGATCGCGTGCCGGTAGAGCTCCCCGCTCGAGATGTGCGGGATGCCGTATTCGTCGGAGATGCGCCGCGCCTGGGTTCCCTTCCCGGACCCCTGCGGACCGAGCAGCAGGATGTTCATCCGCTACCTGAGGAAGCCTTCGTAGTGCCGCATCATCATCTGCGACTCCATCTGGCGCATCGTGTCGAGCGCCACGCCGACGACGATCAGCACCGAGGTACCGCCGAGCGCGCGGGCGGTCGCCTGGGAGAACCCGAAGTAGTGGATGAAGACGCTCGGCGCGACCGCGACGACCGCGAGGAAGAGCGCGCCCGGCAGCGTCAGCCGCTGGAGCACGCGGTCGAGGTAGGCCGCGGTCGGCGGCCCAGGCCGGATGCCGGGGATGTACCCGCCGTACTTGCGCAGGTTGTCCGCCTGGTCGACCGGGTTGAACTGGACCGAGGTGTAGAAGTACGTGAAGACGATGATCAGCACCGCCTCGGTAGCGAGGTAGTACCAGCTCGTGTACTGGAAGTTCGCGTTGACCCAGGTCGACCAGCGGGGCTCGAAGCCGGCGACCGTCTGCGGGAGCGCGAGCAGCGCGGCGGCGAAGATGACCGGGATGACGCCCGCCATGTTCACGCGCAGCGGCATGTAGGTCGAGCCCCCCGACGTCTGCCGGTTCCCCAGCTGCCGTCGCGCGTACTGGACGGGGATGCGCCGCTGGCCCTCCTGCACGAAGACGACCGCGACGACGACGGTGATGGCGACGATCGGGAAGAACAGCCGCTCGGTGGTGCCGCCGTTGATCCACGCGCTGATCCCGGTCGGCGCGTATGCGAGGATCGACGCGAAGATCAGGAGCGAGATGCCGTTGCCGACGCCGCGCTTCGTGATCAGCTCGCCCATCCACATGAGCAGGACACAGCCGGCGGTGAGCGTCAGGACGATGATCACGAGGCGGCCCGCGTTCACGCCCGGCAGCGCGCCCTGGCGCTTGAACAGGAACGCGTACCCGGTCGACTGCGCCGCGGCGAGGAAGACCGTCAGGTAGCGCGTGTACTGCGTGATCTTGGCGTAGCCGGCCTCACCCTCTTTCTGCAGCCGCTCGAGCGACGGCACGACGGCCGTCAGGAGCTGCAGGATGATCGACGCCGTGACGTAGGGCATGATCCCGAGCGCGAACAGCGAGAAGCGCGAGAGCGCCGATCCGCTGAAGAGGTTCAGCAGCGTGAGGATGCCGCCGCCTGCGCCGTTGAAGTACTGCTGGATGGCGCTCTGGTCGATGCCCGGCGCGGGAACCCACGAGCCCAGCCGGTAGACGGCGAGGACGATCGCCGTGAACAGCACGCGGCGGCGAAGCTCGGGAACACGCCACGCGTTGGCGAGCCAGGCGAACATCTATTCCTCGGTCGCCTCGTCCTCCGCAGGCGCCTCTGCCTCGGGCTCCGCGGCCGTGGGGTGAGGCTTGGGCCGGTGGCGGGGCTTCTTCACCTTCGGCTCGCGCAGGAGCTCGACGGTGCCGCCCGCCTTCTCGATCTTCTCGCGCGCGCTCGCCGAGATGGCGTGCACGCGGACGGTGAGCTTCTTCGTGACGTCGCCGGTGCCGAGCAGCTTCACGTCGATCTTCGTGTTCTTGAGGATGCGCTTGTCGAAGAGCGACTCCGGCGTCACCTCGGCGCCCTCGTCGAAGCGATCGAGGTCGCGGAGGTTGACCGGCACCGTCTCGGTCCGGAACGGGCCGATCGGCATCGCGTCCTTCGACGTCGGGCCGCGCTGCTTGCCGATGCGCATGTAGATCGGCATCTGGCCGCCCTCGAAGCCGGCGCGCATCTTGTGCGAGCCCGCGCGGGACTTCTGGCCCTTGATGCCGCGCGTGGAGTAGCGCCCCGTGCCCGAGCCCTGGCCGCGGCCGACGCGCTTGCGGTCGACGCGCTCCTGCGCGGGCTGGAGGTTGGAGAGGTTCAGCTGCTTCGCCATCAGACGTTCTCGACCTTCACGAGATCGCGGACCTTCCTCAGCATGCCGGCGAGCACCGGGCTTTCGTCGTGCTCGGCGGTCTGGCCGATCTTGCGCAGGCCGAGCGCGCGGAGCGTCCCGCGGCGCGGCTGGCTCTGGCCGATCTGGGACTTGATCTGCGTGATCTTCACGCGGGCCATCAGGATGCGTCCTTCTTCCTGCGGACTCCGCGACGCTTCGGCTTCTCCTCAGCGGGCGCAGCCGGCTGCGAATCCGCAGGCGTGAGGCCCGCCGATGCCTCAGTGGTCGCTTCCTCGGCCGCGTCAGCGGACTCCTCTTCCGCTGCCGGCTCGGGCTCGGCCTCGACAGGCTCAGCCACGGCTGCGACGCGCTCCTTCAGCGGCGCCTCGATCGTCTCGGTCGGCTGGGGCGGCGTCGTGAACGGCAGGACCTCGCTGATCTGCTTGCCGCGGATCTGCGCCACGTCCTCGGGACGGCGCAGCGACTGCAGCGCGACGATCGTCGCCTTCGCCATGTTGATCGGGTTCGTCGTCCCGAGGCTCTTCGCGAGCACGTTGCGGAGGCCGGCGAGCTCGAGCACCGCGCGGACGCCGCCGCCGGCGATGACGCCGGTACCGTCGGAGGCCGGGCGCAGGAGCACGCGCGCGGCGTCGAAGCGGCCGAGCACCTCGTGGGTGATCGTCGAGCCGTGCTTCGGCACCGTGAAGAGGTTCTTCTTCGCGTCCTCGACCGCCTTCGTGATCGCGAGCGGGACCTCGCGCGCCTTGCCGTAGCCGACGCCGACGCGGTCGACCTCGTCTCCGACGACGACGAGCGCGGTGAACGAGAAGCGCCGTCCGCCCTTGACGACCTTGGCGACGCGGTTGATCTCGACCACGCGCTCCTTGAGCTCGCGGGTCTCGGAAAAGTCGACTGCCATCAGAAACTCAGTCCTCCCTCGCGCGCGCCGTCGGCGAGCGCCTTCACCCGTCCGTGGTAGAGGTAGCCGGCTCGGTCGAACACGCAGGCGTCGACGCCGGCCTTCTTCGCCGCCGCCGCCAGCTGCTTCCCGACCTC
>JAFALP010000201.1 GCA_019234175.1 Actinomycetota bacterium
GGAACGACGCCCATGTTCCCGGCCACGGGCTCGACGATGATCGCCGCGAGGCCTTCGCCGTAGCGCATGACCGCTTCGGCCACCGCGTCGGCGTCGTTGTACGGGCAGACGATGGTGTCGACGGCCGCGCCCGTCGGCACACCCGGCGTCGAGGGGATACCGAGCGTCGCCAGGCCGGAGCCGGCGCTGACGAGGAGCGCGTCCGCGTGGCCGTGGTACCCGCCGGCGAACTTGACGATGCGGTCGCGCTTCGTGAACGCGCGCGCCAGGCGGATGGCGCTCATCGCCGCCTCGGTCCCCGAGGAGACGAGGCGCACGCGCTCGACCGACGGCACCGCATCGACGATCTCCGCCGCCAGCTCGACCTCCGTCTCGGTCGGCGCACCGAAGCTCGTCCCGCGGCGCGCGGCATCGCAAACGGCCTCAACCGTCTCCGCGTCGGCGTGGCCGAAGATCAGCGGCCCCCATGACATGACCCAGTCGAGGTAGCGGTTGCCGGCGACATCCTCGAGGTGTGCGCCCTCGCCGCGCGCGACGAAGAACGGCTCGTCGAGACCGACCGCCTTCATGGCGCGGACGGGCGAGTTGACGCCGCCGGGAATCAGGTCGAGCGCGCGCCGATAGAGATCGCTGCGCGCGGTCAGAGCCAAGACGCGAGCTGCTTCGTCCAATAGCTGATGATGAGATCCGCGCCCGCGCGCTTGATCGCGGTCAGCGACTCGACGGCGGCCTGCCGCTCGTCGAGCCAGCCGCCGGCGGCGGCCGCCTTCACCATCGCGTACTCGCCCGACACGTTGTACGCAGCGATCGGCGCGTCGAACGCCTCTCGCGCCGCGCGGATGACATCGAGGTACGGCAGTGCGGGCTTGATGATGACCGCGTCGGCGCCCTCGTCGAGATCGAGCTCGCACTCGCGCAGCGCCTCGCGCGCGTTCGCGGGATCCATCTGGTACCCGCGCCGGTCGCCGAACGACGGCGCCGAGCCGGCCGCCTCGCGGAACGGGCCGTAGAACGCCGATGCGTATTTCGCCGCGTACGAGAGGATCGGCGTGGACTCGAGCTCGTGCTCGTCGAGCGCCTCGCGGATCGCGTGCACGCGGCCGTCCATCATGTCGCTGGGAGCGACGACGTCGGCGCCGGCCTCGGCATGGCTCACCGCCGTGCGCGCGAGCAGCTCGAGGCTGCGGTCGTTGTGCACCTCGCCGTCGACGATCACGCCGCAGTGGCCGTGCGACGTGTACTCGCACAGGCAGACGTCGGTGACGAGGACGAGCTCGGGGAACTCCGGCCGGAGCGCGCGCAGCGCGCGCTGCACGATGCCGTCGTCCTCCCATGCGCCCGTCGCCTCCTCGTCTTTCTCGTCCGGGATGCCGAAGAGGATCACCGCGCCGACGCCGAGCCCGACGAGCTCCTCGACCTCGCGGAGGGCGCCGTCGACGGTGACCCGCGACATCGCCGGCAGCGCGTCGTCGGCGAGCGCCTCCGGCGCGACGAAGAGCGGCATGACGAACTGGTCGAGCGACAGATGCGTCTCGCGGACGAGACCGCGCAGCCCACCGGTCCGGCGGAAGCGCCGGAGCCGAACCTCGGGAAACGAGCTCATGCGGAAAGAGTACGCGCGCCCGCGCGGGCCAGGACCCAGGCGACCGCGCCGATGCCGAGGAGCCACGCCGCCTCCACGCCGACGGCGGACCACGGGCTCGTGTCGTACAGCGCCGCCGCGAAGAACCGCGCCGCGTGCGCGAACGGCAGGAAGAGGCTGACCCAGTAGGCGAAGGGCAGGGCGCCGCGCGGAACGAGCCCGAGGAGGACGACCGGGAGCACGACGAGCACCGCGACGAGCGACGCCGTCCGCGCCTCGCGTGCGAGCGCCCCGAGGAGCGTGCCGAGCGCCCCGACGACGGCGGACGCGAGCAGGACGCCGACGAGCAGCAGCGGCAGCCGCGGCCACGGCTCGCCGCCGGTGACGCCGCCGACGTCGACGACGATCCCGAAGAGGACGGCGATCGCCGCACCGAGCACGAGACCGACCACCGCGGCGAGCGCGATCTTCGACCAGACGAGCTGGCCGAGTGAGACGAGGCCGCGCCGCAGGCGGCCGATCGTCCCCTCGTCGCGCTCGGATGCGGTCGCCCCCGCCGCGAGCAGCAGCGCGAGGAACGTCACCGTCACCGCGATCCCGTACGACTGCACCTGCGCCGAGAGCAGCCACGTGCGTCCGTGCGTCTTCGCCTGCTGCAGCGCGATCGGGTTCGCCGTCGCGCGCAGCGCGTCGCCGGTCTGCTGCAGGCCGACCTTCGCCTGCGCGACGAAGTGCTCGATGGCGGAGACCCTCTTGCTCGGTGGGAGCTTCCGAAGCTCGGTCGCGGTCCGGCCGAGACCGAGCACGTCGAACGACCGGCCGACGAACTCGCCGCGACCGCCGTGCAGAAGCAGGTTCACGAACGCGAGGTTGGCAGCGATGTACCCCGCCTGCAGCTTCTGGTTCAACTGGTACACGAGCGACTGCATCTGTTCGGTCACGCGGGCGGCGAGCGCGCCGC
>JAFALP010000245.1 GCA_019234175.1 Actinomycetota bacterium
CTCGACGCCGTCGGCGTGGGCTCGTTCGGCCCCGTCGACCTGCGCCTCGGGCGCATCACGACGACCCCGAAGCCGGGCTGGCGCGACACCGACGTCGCCTCCGTCGTGGCGGCCGCGCTCGGCGTGCCCGTCGCCTTCGACACGGACGTGAACGCGGCCGCGCTCGGCGAGCACCGCTGGGGCGCGGCGCGCGGCCTCGACACCTTCGTCTACGTGACC
This sequence comes from Actinomycetota bacterium, assembly GCA_019234175.1. Taxonomy (GTDB): domain Bacteria; phylum Actinomycetota; class Thermoleophilia; order Gaiellales; family Gaiellaceae; genus Palsa-739. The sequence goes on from JAFALP010000245.1 coordinate 220, forward strand.
GTCGGCACCGGCATCGGCGGCGGCGGCATGGTGGAGGGCCGCCTGCTGCACGGCATGCAGCATCCGGAGATCGGCCACATGCGCGTCCCGCACGACCGTGCGCGCGACCCGTTCGACGGCATCTGCCCGTATCACGGCGACTGCCTCGAGGGGCTCGCCTCCGGTGAGGCGATGAAGGCGCGCGGCGACACGCCGCTCGAGCTCGAGGCCGAGTACCTCGCGCTCGGCCTCCTCAACGTCGTCACCGTCCTCTCGCCGCAGCTCATCGTCCTCGGCGGCGGCGTCATGCACAAGGCCGGCCTGCTCGAGCTCGTGCGCGGACGGATGGACGAGCTCGCCGCCGGCTACGTGGCGGTGCCCGACGTCGTCGCGCCCGGGCTCGGCGATCGCGCCGGCCTGCTCGGCGCCCTCGAGCTCGCTCGGCTCGCCCTCACAGACGGCTGATAGGGCACCATGCCCGGGTGCGTGCGCTCGCGATCGCACTCGCCGCCCTCGCGCTCACGGCGGAAGGCGCCTCGGCCAGGACGACCGAGGTCTTCCACTCGCACGCGCTCGACGGCGAGCTCCACTTCCTGATCCAGCTTCCGGCCGGCTACGCGACGAGCGGGATGCGCTATCCCGTCGTCTACTTTCTGCACGGGCTGCCGGCCGGGCCGACGTCGTACGAAGGCGTGTCGTGGGTCGGCCGTGCGCTCGCGAAGGAGAAGAGGCCGGCGATCCTCGTCGTGCCGCAGGGGACGCGCAGCCCAGGCGGCGATCCCGAGTACCACGACTGGGGGCCCGGGCAGAACTGGGCGACGGCACTCGCGCTCGAGCTGCCGAAGTGGATCGACACGCACTACCGGACGATCGCGAACCGCCAGGGCCGCGCGATCATCGGCGTCTCCGCCGGGGGCTACGGCGCAGCGAGCCTCGGCCTCGACCATCCCGGCGAGTTCTCCGTCGTCGAGTCGTGGAGCGGCTACTTCGAGCCGACCGACCCGACGGGCACGCGCATCCTCGATCTCGGCTCGCCGGAGGCGAACGCCGCTGCCAGCGTGCACGAGCAGGCGACCGACCTCGCACAGCAGTTCCGGAAGGACCCGACGTTCTTCGGGTTCTACGTCGGGCGCAGCGACCCGACGTTCGTGGAGGAGAACATCGAGCTCAACCGCGAGCTCGAGGCAGCGAACGTCCCGCACGTGTACGCGACGGTCCCGGGTGGTCACTCGACGTCGCTGTGGATGCGGGAGGCTCCGTACTGGCTGCAGATGGCGTTGAACCATCTGGCGCCTGCGAGCGGCTGAGCGCGACCGCGCCGAGGAGGACGAGCACGAACGCGGAAATGCGCACGCCGCTTCGCCACCCACCGGGCAGCGACTCGGAGAAGAGCACCGTCCCCGCGACGATCGGCAGCGTGTTCGTCCAGAGCACGGCGAGGCCGGCGCTCGCGAGCGCGGCGCCGCGCTGGAAGGCGAGCTGCAGGCAGACGAACGCGAGCCCGTGGCACGCGAGCAGGATCGGGACGAAAAGAAGCCGCGTCCCGCCGTGCACGGCCGCCTTCGTCCCGACGTCGCCGGCGGCGTAGAGGACGCCGGCGGCGGCGCCGAGCGTCGGCGCCGTGCGCAGGAGCGCGACCCCACCTGCGACGGCCACCGAGATCGCCATCCAGATCGCGACGCCTGCCATCGTCCCGCGGCCCGTGGGCGCGTGCGCGCCGAGCGTGGCCGCGAGCAGGACGAGGCCGCCGAGCGAGGCGGCGACTCCCACGCGCTCCGCGCTGCCGAGGCGCTGGCGCAGCGCGAGCACGCCGATCCCGCCCGCCGAGGCCGCCTGCACGAGCGACAGCGGCGCCAGGCGAAGCGCGAGGACGTACAGGACCCATCCGCCCACGCCGGTGAGGCAGCCGGCGAGCCAGCGCGGATTCTCGAAGAGCAGCCGCAGCGAGTGCAGCGGCCGCCGCAGGGTCAGCGGCGGCAGCTTCGACGCGGCCGCGTGCTGGAGCACGTAGCCGCCGCCGATCGCCACCGCCGAGGCGATGGCGACCGCAAATCCGAGCTCGATCACTGGAAGGGAAGGTACGCCTCCGCGGCAAGCGCGGCGACGCCGACCCGCAGCAGGTCGCGCCGGTTCTCGTACACGACGAACCGGCGCTGCCAGCTGGGGAAGAACTTCCGGTTGAAGAGGAGGAGGTTGTCCAGCTGGAACCGCCCCTTCAGCGCGCGCAGCGTCGCCGCCTGGAGACGCTGGCCGGCGCTCAGCTCGGCGTCGGGCGAGAGCAGCGCCGCGAACGGGGAGAAGTTCAGCGAGACGTTCGCAAAGTCGTGCTCGCGCGCCCACTCGATCGACGCGCAGATGAGCCACTCCACGAAGCCGTTCGGCACGTCATGGGTACGCGGCATGGACGAGAGCGAGAGCGCCGCCCCCGCCGGGCAGACGGCGAAGTGCAAGAACCCGTGCGCGCGGCCCGCGTCGTCGAAGCCGATCACGAAGACGGCCTCGCCGTCGCCGGCCGAGAAGAGCTCGTCGAGGGCCATGACGAAGCCGCGGTCGGGCGCGTCGCCGCGCCAGGCGCGCGCGATCGCCTCGAGCTCCTGCGCGAGGGGCGCGTCGATCTCGCTCGGAGTGAGCACGCGTGCCGTGAACCCGGCGCGCTCCAGCCGGTGCACCGACTGCCGCACCTTCCGGATGGGGCGCCCCTCGAGCGAGAACGCGCGTGTGTCGACGACGGCTTCGTCGCCGTGGTAGAGGGCGCGCAGGCCGAGCGAGCGGTAGAGGCCGAGGTACTCCTCGGAGGCGCCGAGGACGGCGACGCGCCATCCGCGTTCGCGGGC